>JBBPIG010000027.1:0-44813 GCA_038040445.1 Acidobacteriota bacterium
CCAGCAATTCGTTCTTGGTGACGACTTCACCGCCGTTTTCGGTCAACACGCAAAGCAGTTCGATCTCCTTCAAAGGCAGATTTACGGGTTCGCCATCATGCCACAAAACTTTCTTCTGGGCGTCTAACCGAAACCTTCCGAATTGCCTAAGACGCTTAATTTCACTGCTCATAGAAACCTCCGGTAAACGAATGGAGATTTATTGGAGAAAAACTTCAAGACATTTCTCTCGCGCACACAGTTTAATGCCAGTCATCAACGGAAGGTACGTTGAAAGGCTTTGCGAAAGCAGTTGGCTCAGAAGGCTAATTGTTTCCGTCGCGGCGCAATTCTAGAACATATGACCCCAAAAGGAAAGAAATTCCGAATCACCACCGAAAGCACGAAATCTTTATCGTTCGGTTGAGCCGCGACACGGAGATCTACGGATTCTGTCCGAACTGCAAAACGGAAGTCAAGATGTTGTCTTTGGATTCTACAGGGAGGGTCTCAGGAGTAAGTGGACGAGAAGTGATCAGACGAATTGCTGCGGAAGAAATTCACTCGATTGAAACCGCAAGCGGTGACCTGCTCGTCTGCCGGAACTGTTTGAAGCACTGTCTTCAAAAGGAGAACTCATGAGGCGTGCTCGTGTTCCAGGACCCTGAGCCGGGCTGCAATGAGACAAGCCGGAACAAAGGCCGGTCAAACCGGGCCCGTTCCTGGTTGTGGAATAACCTGACTAACCGGAGGCACTGTCATGTTGAAATTGTCAAACCCTACATTCTCTACGATCGGGTTCTTAGTACTGTCGATAACGCTGTATGCCCAGAACCCTCAACCAAATATAGCTTCGACTGAGAAGATTCAATCCAGGCTAGTCACCGCTTCCGTCGCCGGTGAGTCCATACGCTTCGTATCTCTTGGAGAACTGATCCAGATGCGTCTCGAAGTCATCGCCGCGTCCGGCGAGACGATGTTTGACTCGGGCTTCAAACCAGGCAATGTGATTGATTGGCCCTCGTCAGATAAGCAGGGACAGCGTGTTTCCGCTGGATCATACCTCTGCGTCGTTACTGTCAAAGACCGTTCAGGCCAGATCACAAGAAAGCAAGTAATTGCCAGCTTGCGCGATCAATCGCTCAGATTGAGTCAGTCCGATAGTTCACTGCTTACCGCCGCTCAAGCTCAAACAGCCGATATGAATTCAGATGCAGATGTCAGCTTGACCATTCTCGAGCCGGAACAGTCGCCGGCGGCGGCCGTTGTTGCGCACGACGGGAGCGGGGCTCATCTGGTCAGCGGGAGCGGGGGATTGTCAATCAGCAGCGGGGACTTCTTCAGCAATAAAATACTCGAGCATCTCAGACTTACCGCGGAAGGCAATCTGGGGATTGGTGTTTCTAATCCGCAAGCGAAGCTCGACGTCGCCGGACTGATCAGATCAAGCCAGGGCATCATGTTTCCCGACGGAACAATACAAACCACAGCCGCCAAAGACCAAATCAAAGACCCCAGCAAAGATCCGGTGTTCAAGGAAGGGAACAACTCGAAGACATGGGATCAAAACAGCAAAGCGGGGAAAAAAGGGAAGGGTGACAAGACGGTCGGGCCGGAGTTATTTGTCGGCGAAGACCTGACGGTCAATGGGAACATCTTCTTCACACCGCCGGCGGGGTGTTGTCGAGACATCACGATGCCGAACAGTAGTGGAGGGCTAAGGTTCTACGCAATGGCCTTTCCGCTTACGGGGAATCCAACGGGAGCGGCGATTCAGTTCTTTGGAAATAACACAGATTTACCTGGACAGATGTTTTTGGACTCCGGAGCGCACGATGCGGCGGCGTTGATCTTCCGGACGACCGGTACAGGAGGGACCATAGCAGAGAGGATGCGAGTGAACGCTGGTGGGAACGTGGGCATCGGCACGACTAACCCGGCGGCGAGACTTCATGCGCTCGGCGCTTCGAGCAACAGCGCAACACCTATTGGGATCTTGGAGTCTACGGGCAGTCAGATCCCTTTATCATTCAGGATCAATGGAACTGAACAGGCACGGATCAGGTCCGACGCCAACGGCAATATCGTGTTGGCGACGATCAACGGCGGATCTAGGAACATTCATTTCAGGGCTGGGGACGACAGCACCACGAATATGTTCATCCAGTCGTCAACAGGCAACGTCGGCATAGGAACGACCGCTCCCAATTCGAGGCTCGATGTAGTAAATACAAACTCACAAATCCACTTTACGGATACATCAACAGAGAGCGGCGGCTATCTTGTCAGCGCCGATGGCTCGGCAACCCTATCCAGTGGGGCCAGGTGGAACGGTCGCGACTGGGTCCCCGTAGGCGCTCCAGGCAAGTCCATAACTAGTATGACCAACGGTAACATTCGGTTCTTCACCGACAATGTGTTCTTCCCAGGCACGACTTTTACCCCAACCGAACGGATGCGGATTGACGTCATTGGCAGGGTCGGCATAGGCACGACCGCGCCAGCAAACCCACTTCATGTAGTCGGCCCGGGCACAGCAAGCGGGGGGGTTGCCGGAATCAATAATGTCGTTGCGCACTTCACGCAAGCTACAGCGACGGAAGCTGCGGCCGTTTCTATCGATGCGCCTTCGGGACAGGAACCGGTTCTGTACCTGGCTGAACAGGGACTCCCAAAGTGGAGTATTAGGAACGATGCGAGCAACGGTGATAGATTCAAGATTCGTTCACACAATAGCGACGGAACGAGCAATACGCTCTTGACGATGGAATCTCTTTCCGGTGACGTCGGCATTGGCACTACCAATCCGACGAATAAGTTCCACGTTCAGAGTAGCGTAATTGATCATTATGTGACAGGCCCTTGGCTTGTGGACCAACACATCGCTCGATTCGTAAATACGTCTCCTAACGAACCCGACGAAGGCCCACCCGGTATCGGCCGTACTCCGCAAGTGCTGTTGCTCCAGCTAAGCGAGGTGCATACCCCCGCACATAGTAACCACTACATCAGCTTTTGGAACGATGACGCGGAATCCGTCGGTTCGATTCAAGGCAACGGTGATGGTGGTGTCCAGATTGGCAGCCCCGGCAGCGACTATGCAGAATGGCTGCCGCGCCTCAACCCCGCTGAGAAGATTCAACCCGGAGAAATCGTGGGTCTACACGCCGGCCGGATCACAAAACATACCCGTGGCGTGACAAAGGTGATGGCGGTGAGCACCGGCGCGATTGTCGCCGGCAACGACCCAGGCGAAAAGGCTCGTGATGGGTATGAGCTTGTGGCATTTATCGGGCAAGCGCAAGTGCGTCTGCGTGGAGCGGTGAAGGCTGGCGACTTCATCGTAGCGTCTGGCCTGAACGATGGCACCGGGATAGCGGTCTCGCCCGATTGCATAAGCTCAGAACAATTCGAGCAAGTGGTGGGGCAGGCTTGGGAGTCTTCCGCGGACCCCGGAGTGAAGTCGGTGCGAACCGCTGTTGGGTTGATCCACCGTGATCCCACAGTAAGCCGCCTGCTCGAATCCAGCCGGAATCAGACAGCGCAGATCGCTGCATTGAGTGCTCGGCTAACCGCGATTGAATTAAGGTTGGGAAAGAAACTCGCCGCTCATAAGACTGCCGCCAGCCGAAATAGCACAAGCGGTATCAGGGAGCGCAGAGTGCAAAGCGGGGCGCTCGGCTCACGGTAATCGAATTAAGGGAGGAGAAAGAACCCATCACTTAAATCCAAGGCGAAAGACATTGACCGGCGAACAATGGTCAATCCCCGGATAGAAGAATCTCGGATATTGAGCGAGCGAAGTGGAAAGAATCACCAGCGATGTAGGGGAGCCACTTGAGCCACCGCGCTACGAAGCCGAGGTAGAGGCTTTTCTCGGTGCGCGAGATGTGAAGATTCTCGCCGCCGGGTCTGGTCCCGAGCGGCGTTGAATGATAAACCGAGTACGCGACTGTGGGACGGAAGGTCCGGTCGTGGCCCCTGCACGACCGTGTTCGGAGAACTACTTCGTAACCGAACCAGTTTGTTCCTCATGCGCTCCGGTGATGACTATTATCTGCAGGCCTTTCGGCGTTAGATGATTGTCATCAGGCAAGCAATCAGCTCTCTGCCGGAGGTATGTCGATGCTATTGGATAAGCAAAGCAGAAACTCCGCCAGCACATAAGGCGGCTGGCTCCCCACGTATAGGCTGAGTTGTTGAAAGACTGAACCTAAAACATCCCGACGTAGACGGAGAGCCATCTTCTCCTTTTCCTTCAAGCTTGAATCCGTTGACAGGTGGGTTGGTTCCGCAAAGGACCAGGGAAACCACAGTGAGGTTGATCCTTCCAGCTTGTAGGTCTTGTTGGGGGTGTGGATGTACTGATCAGAATCGGGGACGCGTTTGTTGTCTCCTATGCTGCGGTGGACATCCATAGAATCTGTGAACGCCATTTCGGCGCTGATGTATTTGTCGTTTTGCTCGAGATCCGGGAAATACTTCTCTGCTCGAGATAACACAAAGAGAACCTGCGCCGTGAGTCCTTCAAACCGTTCAAATTGAGACTGTCTGTGAGGGTTAGGCTCCCAACCGATCCCTTCTTTGTAGGCCCTCAAAAGCCAGTCGATTCCCTTCTTGATATTCTCATCAAAACGATTTCCGAGAAGCTCGTTTAAGGATTCGGATCTTTTTGTCTCCAGCAGACTCCAAACCGCCATTAGTGTTGGATAGACTCTGGTGAACTCCTCGCCTCTCACCTGCACTGGAGACCACCCGCCGGATTCATCCTGTCTCTCAACGAGTCGTGTGAGATCGCGCTGTATGCGACCCAGCATTTGCGCGCGCTCTGCGTCGCTCCATATTTTTGTTCGCGATTCGAGCGACGAAATGTTTGCCAAAGTCACCCAACCGGCTATCTCTGCGAGAGTGTCCTTGTCCTCCTCAAACACCCCCCAACCTTGCTGGGGATAAGAGCGGCGCGCATTCTCAAGGTAGTTCAAGGCGGCCTTGATCTGAGGAACATATCTCTCTAAGTTTGGCTGGCTAGACAGAACGGCCTGGAGACATTGCGCGGTGGTCCAGGCTTGCGTGCGGGCTCTTGGGTTCGATGAATCAATTCGAATACCGCCGTTACTTGCCTGCAACGCAAATATGCGATTGATCCATCCACGACCAATGACACACCCCGCGCGGCGATATGAATGGCCGTGCGAAGCAACGACTTTTCAATACTCGACGCGGCCACGCTCAAACCACCGATAGAGCGTCGGTAGAATCAGCAGCGTCAGCAACGTTGATGTGATCAGACCCCCGATCACGACCGTTGCGAGCGGACGCTGCACTTCCGCTCCCGCTGAAGTGGCAATAGCCATCGGAATGAATCCAAGGCTTGCCACGAGCGCGGTCATCAACACGGGGCGCAAACGCGTCTCGGCTCCCTCGCTTACCGCTTGTTCGATGGTTCGGCCTTCATCGCGCAGCCGGTTGATATAACTGACCATCACGACGCCATTGAGCACCGCCACGCCGAACAGCGCGATGAAGCCCACGCCCGCCGAGATTGAGAATGGCATTCCGCTCAAGGCGAGCGCTAGAACTCCACCCACAATCGCAAAGGGAATCCCTGTGTAGATGAGCACCGCCTGCTTGATAGAGCCGAAGGTAGTGAACAGCAAGACGAAGATGAGAAAGAGCGCCAGTGGCACCACGATCAGCAGCCGTGCCGAGGCGCGCTGGGGGTTCTCAAACTGCCCGCCCCAGCGAATGTAGTATCCGCTGGGAAGCTCGACCCGCTCCTCGATCGCGGCCTGCGCGTCTTTGACGAAGCTGGCGATGTCGCGCCCCCTTACATTAAGCTCGACGACAATGCGACGGCGGGTGTCTTCTCTTGAGATTTGAGCAGGCCTAACTCGATAAGCCGCTTCGTTCGGCGCAGAGTCGCCTCGGCTTCGTCTAGCCGAGCCTTCGCCTGTATCACGGTGACGCGGTTTTCCGCGCGTTGTACGCGAGCATAGTTTTGCTCGGTCAATGCAAGGCGGGTCTCTGCTTCGTGGAGCTTGCCATGCATCTCGGCCACTTCAGGACTTGAAACGACGGCCAGTGCCGCGCCGGCTCGCACCTGGTCGCCGGGGACGACATTCACGCGCTCGACCCGGCCTGACACAAGGGGCGTCACTTGCTGCGTTTGTTGCTGGTTGGCTTCGACTGCGCCGGTCACGCGCAGCAGGGCGACGGCTGTCCGCTCACTCACTTCAACTATTTCAATGCCTGCGGCGGCAAAGGCTGCTGGTGACAACTCAACTTCACTGTCTGCGTCTTCCTCATGCGCATCGGCCTGCTTACTCTCCGTCGAAGCATCTTTGCGATTCTTATCCGCGCTTTCGTGCCTGGGCCACATGAACAGGGCTATGACCCCTGCCAAAACAGCCGTCCCTATGATGATGAGCAGGTTGCGATTGCGAGCGGAGATGCGCGCGTTGCGAATGTTGCGCTCACCGTCAGCGGGTTCGCTTATGGAGTAATCCTTTTCGTCTGTCATTCTTTCCTCACTATGGCTTCGTACCTATTGCCGATTGAAGGTCAGCCAGGGCGCGGTAGTATTCGGCCAGCGTCTCAGTAAACTCGCGCTGCGAGTCTACGAAGCGGCGTTGCTCAGATAACAGTTCGGTCACACGGAATGCCCCTACCTGATAAGCACCGCGAACCGCTGTAATGTTCTGCCTCGAACGCTCAAGCACGCCCTGCTCATAAGTGGCAATTGCAGAGCGCGCGGCTTCATATCGCCTGTATGCGCTTTGGACTTCGGCGCGCACCACCTGCTCGGCAAACTCGCGGCGGCGCTGCGCCTGTGAGATTGCAAGTTCGGCTTCCGCCTTCGCACCCTGGTTCCGATTGAAGACAGGGATGGTGATCGAGACGCCGAACGAAAGCAGTTTGTCCTGGTCGCGGAGTGTGCCAATGGGCGTGTTGTCGAAGCTCGACCGGTTGGTTGTGTACTTGCTGAAGGCGGTAACGTCCGGTGTCGCCTGTGCGCGCGCAAGGCGAAGTCCTGCCCGCGCCGCCTCCTCACTCAACCGCGCGAGTTTGAGGTCAGGACGAGTGCGGAGTGCGATGTCAACGGACGCCTCTATCGAGTCCGGGGGCTCGGCAAAGGCAGGAGCCGTCAATTCTTCTCGCAGTCGCAACGGCTCGCTCAGGGGCGTGCCGGTGATGCTCTTGAGCTTGAGCAACGCCGCTTGCAGGCGGCCCTCGACGAGCGCGCGCCGCGCCCGCAGGCGATCAATTTCAACCCGCAGAAGATTATGCTCAAGCGGGGCTGCGTCACCCTCCGTTACGCGAGCCTCGACTATGCGAGCAGTTTGAACATCAACGTTGCTTAGTTCCTCTGTGATTTGCAGCTCTCGGAGCGCAGCCAGGCTTTCGGCGTAAGACACGCGCACTTCGTTTGCAAGCCGTCGCTCTTTATCGGCGATTTCGGCTTCAGCCGCTTCTAGCTCAACCCGCGCAAGATCAATACGCCGCTGTCGCTTCCCCCCGAGTTCAATCGGTAGCGCAAATCCGACGCTCGTCTCCCGTTCGCCAGGCGAGTTCGTAAAGCGTCCGGTTGTCTGCTCGAAGTCAACCGTTGGATTTGGCCGAAGACCCGCTTGACGCAACCGAGCCCGCCCGCGCTCTATGTCAAGTCTTACGGCTGCTAGTTCAGCATTCGAGGTAAGGGCACGGCGAACCAGGTCGTTGGACGAAGCGCCTTGCACTGGATCTATGTAGCGGGAGAGCGTGGCGCTTACGGTGCTCAACGTGTCAGCGGCGCGCGCAGTTGATCCCCGATCAAATAATCGTGATCGCTCCGTACCAAGAGAGACGACTCCGGTCTCGATAGAAGGGTTCTGCCCGTAAGCAATATGTGTTGAGACAAGAGCCATTAGAATCCAGCTCAGTAAATTCGCTCGCGTAGGTTTAGAAAGCATTATGGTTACGACCTCTCTGTTCAATGTCTGTGGGTTTCGCCGAGACGTGCGCATGCTCTCGACTCCTACTAATCTCCCACTGAGGCGGGTGCGGCTGACTGAACCTCGGCACGCCGGCTGCGCCATTGCGACCACGATAGGACGACTTTCTCGTGCAGGCCCTCGCTCATCCCATAAAGCGCCGGCAGTGCAACGAGCGTTAAGATAGTCGAGGTGATCAGCCCGCCGATCAGCGCAATCGCCATCGGCTGCTGAAGCTCCGCGCCGGCGCCCCAGCCGATTGCGATCGGAAGCACGCCGAGCCCAGCCGCAGCCGCGGTCATTAACACCGGGCGCATCCTGGTGTGAGCGCCGATATACAACGCCTCACGGAGACCGTGCCCTTCGGCGCGTAGCTGGTTGATATATTCAACGAGAATCAACCCCTTCTGCACGGACAGACCGAAATGAGCGAGCAAGCCGATTATTGATGAGACGTTGAGCGTAGTGCCGGTGACCCACAAGGCGATGAACCCGCCGGCCAGCGCCAGTGGGATCGTAGCGAGTATAAGCAACGCTTGCCACACCGAACGGAAGGCCACATACAGCAGGAGAAAAACCAGAAGCAACGAAATGACAAACGCGCGTGTCAGCTCTCCCGCCACTTCTTGCTGCCGCTCGTAGCCGCCGCCATAACTTATGAAGTATCCGGGCGGCAGTTTTAACCCCGCCAGTCCCTTCTCGATATCGGCAACCACCGAGCCTATGTCACGTCCCTCTACGTTCATCGTCACCTGGATGCGCCGGACTTGGTCCTCTCGCTTGATGCTGGCTGGCCCGCGCAAGACGCGCACGCTCGCAATGTCGCCGAGAGGCACTTTCTGGCCCGTCGGCGTATCGATCATGAGGCCGGCGAGTTTTTCAGGCGCGTCGCGACTCTCTTCCCGCAGCCGCACCACGACCGGGTATTCTTTCAGTTGATCCTTGATCACAGTGGTGACCTCACGGCCACCCAACAGCGCCTCAATCGAATCGCCAAGCTGGCCGGGATTGAGGCCGAAGCGGGACGCTCGTTCGCGGTCAACGGCAATGACCACTTGAGGGACGCCTTCGAGTTGTTCCGCGCGCACATCAACGACGCCCGGCACTTTCTCGACAATCTCTTTGACCTGCGCGCCCTTCTGAGCGAGCGTATCGAGATCGCTGCCGAAGACTTTAACGGCGAGGGCGGCCGAGGTTCCGGAGATGGATTCGTCAATCCGCATATTCAGCGGGGTGGTGATAGAAGCCGCCACACCGGGCACCTTCTTCAACCGCTCGCGCACCCATTCTTCTATCTCCGGGATAGTGTGTTTACGCTCGGCGCGCGGCACGAGCTGGATGATGTGCTCGGCTACGGTGACGGGCATCGGGTCTTCAGACCTTTCGGCTCGACCTGTCGGCTGAACTATGGCTGCGATGTCCGGCCCGCCTTCGAGCACCTTGGTCACTTGCGAAGCGATGCGATCGGTTTCGCCAAGGCTTGTTCCGAGCGGTGTGTTCATCTGCAAGAGCAACGCGCCTTCGTCCATCTTTGGCAACAACTCCGTGCCGAGGAATGGCAAGAGTACAAGCGATAAAATGAAGATGGCTGCCGCCGCGCCCACCGCGCGAACAGGACGCCTTAATGATGATCGCAGCACAGGCTCATAAACGCGCTCACACTGTCTTGCTAGCCAGCTCTCATCTTTAAGCTTTGAAGCGACTTTGCGGAGGAGCGTGTAACATAGCGCGGGGGTCAGCGTGAGCGACAGAATGAGGCCGACGGCCATCAGCACGACAACTGTGGCCGCGAACGGGGCGAGGATCTTGCCTTCTAATCCCGAAAGGAATAGGAGCGGCAGAAACACCACTATGATGATCGCCGTCGAATAGGCGGCCGGCCGGCGTACCTCGCTCGCCCCGCGCAGCGTTGCCATCAGCGAGTTATCGGGGTTCGCTTTCAGATGCCGGAAAATGTTTTCGGTGTCGACAATGGCCGCGTCCACCATGATGCCGAGTCCGACGGCCAGTCCGCCCAGCGACATGATGTTGAGCGTCACGCCCCACGCGCGAAGGAAGATAAAACTGATCACTACAGCTACAGGGATCGTAATAGCTGCTATCAGCGTCGAGCGAATATTACCGAGGAATAGAAAGATGATCAGCACGACCGCCACACCGCCGATCAGGAGGGCTTCTTCCAGCGTCTTTGTTGCGACGTTGATTAGCTCAGATTGATCAAAGACCGTCACCATCGAGACGCCATCCGGCATGAAGGGCTTCAATTCTTCAAGGGCCTTCTTAGCCCGATCAGTAACGGATAACGTATCTGTGCCGAACTGCTTGGCGATGGTCATCAGGACTGCTTCCCTTTCGTTGACACGCGCTATGCCGCGTCGCACCGCCGCGCCATCGCGGACATCAGCGATATCACGCACAAGGACAGGGAAGCCATCCCGCACTTTGATCACTACCAGCCCGACATCCTCGAGTGAGTTGATTCGCCCCAGCCCACGCACGTCCATCTCGGTCGCGGTGCCGGTGATGAAGCCGCCTGAGAAGTTCTCGTTCGACTCTCCGAGCGCGTCAACTACCTCGTTCAGCGAAATGTTGTAGGTTCGCATCCGATCAGGGTCGAGGACCACTTCGTACTGACGGCGCTCACCTCCATGCGAGGTGATGCGGATAATGCCAGGCACAGTCTGAAGTTTGTAACGAATGAGATAGTCGGCGGTCTCCTTGAGTTCCTTCTTGTCTACCTCTTCGCCTTCTTTGGTTTCTTTTGCCACATAGACCTGCAGCACCTCGCCCAGCCTTGAGGCGGCTGATGAGAGCACAGGCGGCGCTGTGCCTGCAGGAAAGTTGCGAGCTGCCGTGGCGAGCCGTTCAGCAAGCAGTTGGCGCGCCAAGTAGTAATCGGTGCCGAACCGAAATTCCGTGCGTACGGATACGACCCCGATCTCGGACTCAGACCGCACGCGCACGACATTGGGCAGACTCCGAAATGCAGATTCCAATGGGCGGGCGATCAGCGTTTCGCCTTCCTGTGCGGCCAGCCCTGGATTCTCGACAATCGTTATGATGACCGGCGAGGAAAGATCAGGGAATAAGTCTGTCTCCATCGCCCGGTAACCAATGAATCCCAGAATCGAGGCGAGGATGATTGCGAAGGCTATCAGGAGCCGGTTGCGCAGAGAGAACTCTATGATGCGATTAAGCAGCCCGCCGCGCTCCGTTTTAGTGATCGTCATGGTGTCCCCCTTCTTCGCCGCCGCCTTTCGCCATGTTCTTGATCTGATAAGCGCCGGCTGTCACTATTTGCTCTCCAGCCTCAACTCCGCTCAGAATTTCGGCGAATTGGTAGTTGATCGTCCCCACTTTCACTGGCCGGCGCTCGTAGCGTTCGCCTTCCTTCACGTAAACGACCTTGATGCCTTCTTCATCAACGAGCGCCGAAGCCGGCACCAGCAGCGCCTCCTTGCGCCCTCCGGTCACGATACGCACCTCGACCGCCATTTCGTGCATGAGGTGTGTGCCCGTGTTGGTGACGCGAGCGCGAACGGCAACAGAGCGTTTTGCTGGATCGACAGTGCTGCCCACCGACTGAACTTTTCCTTCGAAGATTCCGTCGGGCGCGCCGGGGATGCGCGCTATGAGGCGTTGTCCAGCTTGCACGCGGCCGGCATACGACTCCGGTAGCTGCGCTTCGATGATTACGCTCGCCAGGTTCATCACGGTCATCAGCTCGGTGCCCAGTGTTACTGCTTGCCCTACCGTGACATGCCGGTCCACGACCGTGCCTGCAATTGGGGAGGCAATGCTGATCATTCCACCCTGGCCAGTGGGGCTTGCGCCTAGCGCTGACAACGACTGGGTGAGCCGCGCGACAACGGCGCGCATCTGTTCTACCTCACTTGCGGCCTCTTGCTGTTCGCGCGTGATTTGAATGCTCGACTGGAACTCGTACTCGGCCTTCGCGTTCTTGTATTCCATTTCGGCCTCGGCCACCTCCCGCCCGGCGGCAGCGCCAAGCTCAGCCAGCCGTTTTTTTCGTTGAAGTGTAGCCTCGGCCAGATCGAGTCGGTTCTTCGATTGAATAACTGCCGCTCGGTTCTCGCTCATCGCCGTTCTTGTCCGCTTCTGCTCGGCGAGGTTGAGTTTCGCGCGCGCCTCGATCAACTGACCGCGCAGATCGGCGATCTGGGGGCTATCGACGAGCACAAGCGCCTGCCCGGCGCCCACGCGCTGCCCCGGTTCGGCTGAAATGCGCACTGCGCGTCCGTCCACTTTCGCGCCGATGATCGCCTGGCTGTTTGGCGCGACGAGCACCTTGCCGGTTGTCGCGATCGTGTCTTCTATCTCACCCTGCGTAACCTCCTCAGTCTTTATCCCGGCCAACTCGGCCGTCTCGTCGCTGATCTCAATTGCTCCTTCCTGGCTGTGCTCGTCACCATGCTCTCCCTCCTCCCCGGCGTGCTTGCCCTGAAGGGTAGGAGGCGTCTCGACAACAACGGTTTTCGCCTTCGGCTTTGGCCATAGCATGTAACCAATCACAAGGAACAAAAGCAGGACACCCGCGCCGATCAAAAGCACGCGGCGGGATGGAGGATCTAGCGCGCGTCCTTCTGTGGTTCTGTCAACAACGGCTCCGCCTCGGCCAGTTTCATCGCTGACTCGCGGCGCCTCCGTAGCCGGATCGCGTTCTAAACCTCTATGCGCAGTGTCGTCCGTCACAGTCACATTATCATGTTTCATTTTGTCGCCTATCACTCTTTGAATCGCGTAGCTTGCCTTGCAGCTCACGCAACTATCATTGCTTATCGGGCACCTTCCAATGCTCTCCTCAACGAAGCTCAGGTACCCGGAGCGGATTGAAGGGTCTACGCACGAATCAGACACACGCGCCAAGAATTGAGAATCCGCGCCGCACTCGGAGTCCCCGAGCGGAGCAATGGCGTACTGGCGAAATTAGGACAAGCGTGGAGGGTGAAACGGGCTGTTTGAGGGAGGCGAGGGTATGGAGTTGTCCTTGAGATCTGTCACAAGGACGTTCGCTGCCAGCGGTGGAACTATTAGAGCAGATCCAGGTAAAGCATGGGCGCAGCAAAAACAGCCTTCGCTAGCAACACCGGATTTCGTGTGACGTTCTGTTTGGGAATAGTCCGAGGCGATGATGCTACTTACCCCAATAATACTAGCGGTGACTATTAGAGACGCACTCCCGCCGTCGATGTCTGTCTCCTCTATGCAGCACGGCATTCGATATGTGAGGTCTAGGAGCGTGAAGACTAGAAGGAAGACCACAATGCCACGATCTAGGTATTCTTTCTTGGTGAGTCCCTTTACCTGCATGAACCACTGACTGTACCATAGTCAATAATCGTAATCAATCCGCCTTCAACGCGTGAAATGATTCGAGGACGCAGATTTCTTTTTCTTTGTTTCCCTGTCGCTGGAGTTGTAAACAACCACTGACTTCTTCTTCGGTGATGACCTCTGTGTGCTATCCAATTCTGAGGGCAAGGTCCGCTGTTGTCTCGACTCTTGCTCGATTAAGCGCATTACTGGAAACCTGGCACTCACATGACATTCCTCAATGGCCGGCGTCGCCGAGCCCGACGACTGAGAGAATTCTCTTGTCAGTCTGTGACATACGTCAAATTTGTACTACGGCTTCAGTCTCACGCAAGCCTCGTTTTCTACGGCCGCAGTTACCCACACCCTAAACTTCTGTCGAGACTCCGAATGATGAGCGTCACATCCTACGACCCAAGGCTGCTCTACCAGGCAATCCCTGCACGCGTCGCCACGCTATTGAACGATAACGGTGAGCGTCGCAGTTACTAGTGTGGCCCGAATCATCACGGGCTGTGAATGTTTCCTGATGCGGGCCGAGTGCCGCGCCTCCCTTGATTTTCAACTTGAATGTTACGTTCGTGTCTGTTGTCGCGATCGGATCAGGCGGCTTTGGAATTATGCCCATTGCGGGATCAGGCGGAGTGACAGTCACATTGCCGGTGAATCCGACTGAGCGGTTTATGTTTACTGTTACACGAACCTTAGTTCCAGGTTGCCCTGTGACTGTTGGTGAATCAAACCCAATCGAAAAGAGTGGTGCTTTTCGGTGTCTAGTTCTGTCGATTACGTAGCGCCTCACTACATACAGACGCAATCAACAGACCGGATCATTCAGAATTCAGACGATGGGGTCCGAATCGTTATCACGCATAGCAGCCCAATAGAAGAGGCTTCATGATCGCCCTTGTTCTGCCAGCGTTGGTGGTCACCATTCGGGCTCGAACATTCCATCCATGCATTCTGATTCGGCTCTGAGATGACGGGCTGTCAGGCCGATGCTCATCAAGAGCGTATCAAGCCTGGCCATTAGAGAATAGAACTCCTCGGTGGCTGGATCAGTTGTGTCAAGCTTTTCCTTGATCTCGCAGACTTCTCGGCAGTGTCCGGCCATCTCATCTACATTACGCGAAACGTATCCGTAACCGGATGCTCCTCAAGCACAGCCGCTTTTAACTTTCTCATATCTTCCACCCCAAAGCTTCGAGGCGACGCTTGTACCGCGCTATGGAGGTTCTCGCCCCTCGGATTTCACTCTGCCAGGGTTTTATGAATCTTCATCAGGATTCGGTTTCCTTAACTCGTTGTTGATTTTGCCTTGATGCTCACTGATAAACCTCCGCTTGTCCTCTATGTTCAACAATAGCTTCTTTCTCTTACCCATAGGAAACGTTGTCTCATCACGAACAAATCCGCAACGAATAGCTTTGGCTCACTCAATGCGCGAGAGCGGCATTGTGCTGTTCGTAGGCTTTCGTCTCGAGAATCTTTTGGATTTCGCGAATCGTGAGCTCAAGCTCTTCATCCTTCGAGTAGAAGTGCGGCGCTACTCGAATGCCTGCGCCCGGACGATAGTCGACGAGGAAGTCGCGGCGCAGAAGCTCGGTCGTCACTTGCTGTCCGTGTGGCACGTCGATCACCACCGTGCCGCCGCGCTCGGCTGGATTCTTCGGGCAGTTGATCTTGAAGCGCGCCTCTTCGGCGATCTCGATCAAGCGGGTTGTTTGTCTGATCGACTTCTCTCGAATCCTCTCAACTCCGATCTCGTTCACTATCTCGTAGCCGGACATCGCCGCGTACATCGCTGGTATGCAAGGCGTGCCGTTCAGGAAGCGATAGATGTTGTCGGCGTACTGGTTCGGCCCGGTCTCAAACGCGAACGGGTCTTCGTGCGCGAGCCATCCCGTCAATCGCGGCTCGAGCTTTGACCACAGATCGCGCTTGACGTACAGGTAGCCCGCGCCCGGCCCGCCGCAGAGCCATTTCACTGAACCGCCAGTCGCGAAATCCAACCCGATCTCGCGCACATCGACCGGCACCGTCCCGGCTGATTGATAGATATCGGCTACAACAAACGCCCCGACTTCGCGAGCGCGTTCGGTGATGGCTTTAAGGTCTTGAATGAACGAGCTTCGGAAGATGACGTGTGAGACGCTGACGAGCAGCGTCTGCTCATCGATCGCGTTGAGCATCCTCTCGATCGGCACGGTTATCCCGTCGTCGGAAGGCACGGTCACCAACTCCGCGCCTTCGCGTTCAAGCGCCTGATAGATGTACAAATTCGATGGAAAGTTCAAGCTCTCGGTGACGATCTTGTTTCGCTTGCTGCCGAAAGCAAAGCACGAGGTGATGATCGACTGGCAGATTGAAACGTTCGGGTGCATCACTACTTCGCCTTCGCCGGCGCCAATTATCTTGCCGATCATATCGCCGACCGTCGTAGCCATCATCCACCATCCTTCATCCCAAGAGCGAATTCCGCGCGTCGCCCACATGTCCGCGTACTCCTGCAGACGATCGCGCGTGCGCCTGGGCATCGCGCCCAGCGAGTGCGAGATCATGTAAACGGTGTTGTCGAGAATTGGAAACTCTTTTCGCCACTCTAGTAACTCGTCCATGGAAACCTCCCTCTCAGGATTGCCGATTGCGGATTGCGGATTTCCGATTGCCGATTGCCGATTGAAACGGCCAGGCATCAAGAATCAAGAATGCAGAAATCGGCAATCGGCAATCGCCAATCGGGAATCATTCGCCGCTGCTCTTGGTGCTGAGATAACTCCTCAGCTCCCACAACTCCGGGAAGAAGGTTCGGTCCACAGTCTTCTTCAGGTAAGCCGCGCCTTCACTTCCCCCGGTGCCTGTCTTGGTGCCTATCATCCGCTCGACCATCTTGATATGACGCAGCCGCCACATCGAAAACATTTCGTCGTATTCGATCAAGCTCTCGGTCAACAGGAATAACGCATAGTGCTTCTCCGCATCCTGATAAACCCGCTTAAGCTCGCTGATGCGCTCCTGCCGCGCAGCCAGTTGCGCTTCCTCGCCGTCGGTCGCTACCTCCGGCAGGTTGAACCCGTGCCGTCGAAGCATCGCGTAGAACGCATCCGCAACCGAGGGTTGTGAGAGCCGCGCTTGCAGTCTCGCGTGCTCCTCCGAACCCGGATCGTAGTTCTTCAGGAATCGGGCGTCCTTCAAACCCGAGACACACTCGATCTCGCGAAATTGAAACGACTGAAAGCCGCTGGCAGGCATCAACTGATCGCGGAAGGCAAGGAAGTCCATCGGCATCATGGTCTCGAGCACGGCGATCTGGTCAACCAGCACGCGCTCGATCTCGATGCAGCGCCGCACCAGGCGATGCGCGGCAAGCGGTTGATCGCCGTTGAGCCTTTCGATGATGGTGTCCAGTTCGTGCAGCAGTTCCTTGAACCACAGTTCGTAGACCTGATGGATGATGATGAACAGCATTTCGTCGTGCTGCGGCGGATCGGAGAGCTGCTCCTGAAGCGAGATCAGATCGCGCACCTTGAGGTAGCCGCCGTATGTGAGTCGCGGCTCGTCCGTACTAGGCGGTAAACCGAATGACATTAAGAATGGTCCTTGGTCCTTGGTCATTGGTCATCGGTCATCGGTCATCGGTCATTTTTTGTTAAACACCGGCGCCCGCTTTTCAGTGAACGCCTGATAGGCTTCGCGGAAATCAGGGTTGAGCATGCAAATGGCTTGAGCCTCGGACTCGGCTTCCAGAGCCATATCGAGGCTCATATGAAGCTCGCGATTCAATGCGGCCTTGGTCATTCCCAGCGCAAACCCCGGTCCGGCCGCAAGCCTTTCCGCCCACCTCACCGTCTCCGCCTCGAGTTCGCCTGGCGCAACGACGGCGTTGTATAGACCGAGGCTGGCGGCTTCTTGCGCGCCGATGAAATCGCCGGTGTATAGCATTTCCGTTGCCTTGCCCAGGCCCACGAGCTTGGGCAGCAAGAACGCCGCGCCCATGTCCGCGCCCGCGAGTCCGACCTTCGTAAAGAGAAACGCTATCTTTGCGGTGTCGGCTGCGATGCGCATATCGCAGGCCAGCGCGATGACCGCGCCAGCCCCGGCAACTGTTCCGTTGAGCGAGGCAATTACTGGCTTGTCGAGGCGGCGAATGTTCCTGATCAACTCGCAGGTCATCCGTGTGAACTCGAGAAGCCCGCTTATGTCGCGCTGGAACAACTCGCCAATGATCTCTTCGACGTCTCCGCCCGAGCAAAACCCGCGCCCGCGTCCGGTGATGACGACAACCCTTATCTGATCGCGCGAGCGGAGGGAGGCAAGCGTGTCCGTAAGCTCGCGATAGACTTCAAATGTGAGCGAGTTCAGCCGTTCCGGCCGATTGAGGGTCACAGTCGCGATCGGGCCTCGCTCCTCGTACAAAAAGCTTTTTGGATCGATGACCTTCGAGGTTTTCACCGCGGGTCCCCGCTCGAACTGTCGGCCGTTGGGATGACCGCGATTGCTTCAATTTCGACCTTGGCAAGGTGTTCGACCAGGCTGTTAACCTCGACCAGGGTCATCGCGGGATAGTTCTTGCCCATGAGTTGGCGGTAAGCAATGCCCACAGCCCGGAGCCCCGACGTGTATTCATCCTTGTTGGTGACAAAGATCAACATTCGCGCGATGTTTTGAGGTCCGCCGCCGGCCTCGCGAACCACGACAAGAACATTCGAGAGCGCCTGCGCGAACTGTTCGGCAAAATCGTCGCTCACGATTCTGTTCGCGGCGTCCCAACCAACCTGCCCGGCGATAAACAACAGCGAGCCGCCTTCGAACAACATGCCGTTGCTGTAGCCGCTAGGGTGGCCGAGCACTTCCGGATTGATTATTGTCATCCTCACATTGATCCTGACTTGTGATCAAAGCGCTTTGAGTCCGCTATATTCCTTAAGCTCCCAGCTCGTGCCTTCTTTGGCGCGCCGCTTCACCAGTCCCAAGCCGGGCACGTAATGATCGACTGTAAGATTCTCCCCTATTTTGCGAGTGATCTTAACGGCGTTGAAAGTGCCGACCGCAGTGGTCACGTCCTCCGGACCGATCACCTCGAAGATGATGAACGTGAGATCGTCACCTCTCGACGGCGGCATGCCGGGGCTATGCACTATGGTACGGAAGGCGTGCGTCCAGGTCGTGCCCTTTCTCGAAATCGACTGTGGATCGACCATCATCACCGAATTCTCTCGATACTCAAAATCAAGCCTGGATTGTTGTCCGGCGATATTGCTCTCGGTTGTTTCTGAAAGGATCTGCACCCTCTCGCCATCGCAAACAAACTTTCTGACTATCGATTGAACTATTTGCATGCCGCCGCTGCGGTCGACGAGTTGCGACCGTTGCGCGAAGACCTTGCGCCCTGCTTCGTCAGCGGCATCGACGATAACAGTCAAGTCTCCGACTATGCCGCTGGAATAGTTGATCACAAATTTGGCAATTGACCCGGGCACGAGCGGGAAGTACGGGTTACATGCTTTGAAATTCGGATCGGCTGCTTCGAGGGGCTTGATTGGTTGAGGCGGCTTGAAATTTGGGGCGCTGTTGGCGTTAAGATTTGAGCTGGCGTTGGAATTGATGTTGGTATTGGCGCCATTGCAGCCGCTGAGCGCGATCACGCCCAGCAGGATAATGACCAAACTGATTCGCATTGACGAGTCATTCCTTTCGATTAATTCTCGTTGGGAGCAATCAAGTTATTAGCACCTCGGGGCCGCTGTTCGCAAGCAGTAGCCTGAACGCTTCTCATCGAACGATCGCGATGCTATAACGTTCGAGCCGGATGGACGAAGGCTGGATATCGCTTCCTTCGCCAGCTTGCCGGCACCGGCTTGAGTTCTCAAACACATCGTGAGCGAAGAACACACCAACGCCTCGCAGCGCGGCCCAGGCCGGGTAATGGCAGCGATGGGGTTCGCCGTTCTAGCGCTCGCGTTTTCTGCGATATTTATCATCAAGCTGGAGCAAGCAGAAGTTCCAGCGCCGGTAATCGCGTTCTACCGGATGGCTGTCGCGACCGCGTTGCTATTGCCGCCGGCGCTGGCGTTCAAGTGGAAAGAGATTCGGTCGCTGGCGCGAGAAGATATCGGCTTGCTGGCGTTGGGAGGATTCTGCCTGGCGGTCCATTTCGGCGCGTGGATCACATCGCTCAAGTATGTCCCCATCGCCACCGCGGTGGTGTTGGTCAACAGTCATCCGTTGTTCGTAGTCATCGCTTCGTACCTCTTTCTCGGCGAGCGGCCCTCACGGCGTAGCCTCATCGGCGCCGGCGTCGGGCTCGCGGGGATGGCAGTTATTAGCCACGACGCTCTAGGGGACCTTCGACCGGCGATGAAGGGTGATGCTCTCGCGCTGTTGGGCGCCCTGGCGGTGGTCGGCTATTTTATCGTTGGCCGAAAGGCGCGAGCACGAATCAGCGTGCTTGGCTACGTCACTCCACTCTACGCCGTGTGCTCTTTGTTGCTGCTAATCTGGGTAATCGCCGCCGGTGATCAGCTTCTTCCTTACAGCGCAAGCACGTGGGGATATCTGGCAGCGCTGGCGATTGTGCCGACGATAATTGGTCATACGGTTTTTAACTGGGCGATCAAGCACGTACGGCCAACGGCAATCTCATTGGCGTTTCTCGGCGAGCCGGTAGCAGCAAGCGTGCTCGCACTGATTTTCTTTGCGCAGCGCCCGCCGCTCGCAACTTTGGCCGGCGGCGCTCTCGTGCTTGCAGGTGTTTATCTGACGACCTCGAAGTAGCGTAGACTGTCTAGTCTGTGTCTGGCAATTCCCACACAAGTCGGATCACCAGACAACAGACTAGACAGTCTATGCTACTTCCCAATGAGGTTATGCGAGTGAAGAGACTACTGCTAACTGCCTTCGAGCCTTTCGCCGGTGAGGGCATAAACCCCTCGCTTGAAGCTGCCCGCCAAATGGATAAGATCGACTTTCGCGATGCGCTCGTCCGCATCGCCGAGCTTCCGGTTGATCGATACCGGGCGGTCGATATGGCACTCGAACTCATACGCGCGGGCCACCCAGATATCGTCATTATGCTCGGAGAAGCAGGAGGCAGATATCGAATCACGCCCGAGCGAGTCGCGATCAACGTCGATGACTTTCGCATTCCTGATAACGCGGGGAATAAACCCAGGGACGAACCCATTGTCCAAGGCGGACCGGTCGGATATTTTTCAACGCTTCCGATTCGCGCGATCACCGATCGGATCAACAGAGCGCTCATTCCGGCAGCGATCTCAAACAGCGCCGGCGCATATTTGTGCAACAGGCTCTTCTACAGCGCGATGCATTCGATTAGCGTCGGACGGCTGCCCGCGATCGCCGGCTTCATACATCTGCCTTATCTTCACGAGCAGGCAATAAACAAATATCCGGACGTGCCCAGCCTCTCACGGGAATCGATAGTGGAAGCGGTACGGCTGGCGATCGAAGTTTCGCTAAGCGATGAGAACTAAGCCGAGATGCGTCACAGCTTTACTTGCTTGACTGAGATGACGCCTGGCAGCGAAGCAAGCGCGCTCAGTGTTTCTTCGGACATGGGCTGGTCGATCTGAATCAACGCCAGCGCGCTCTCTCCAATCTTCTTGCGCCCGAGATAGAGCCGGCCGATGTTGACGTGGTTCTCGCCTATGAATGTAGCGATGCTTCCGAGAACGCCGGGCTGGTCGCGGTTGAAGAGCAGAAGCATGTGGCCCTTTGGGATCGCTTCGAGACTAAAGCCGTTGATTCGAACTATGCGTCCGTCGCGGCGGCCGAATAGCGCTCCCGCGACTTCGCTTTCGCGCTCCGCGGTCACCGCCCGAACTCGAATCATGCTCGCGAAGTCTCGCGCGCGGCGCGACAGCGATTCGCTGACTTTAATGCCACGCTGTTCGGCGACCATTGCCGCGTTGACCATATTCACCCGCTCGATCACCGGGCCGAGCAGCCCTGCGAGCACCGCTTGAGTTATGGGCTTGACGTCGTACTCGGTGACCTCGCCCGAGTATTCGATGGCGACCTCGCGTAAGTCGTGGCCGAATACCAGACCTTGAAAGAGGCCTATCTTATCGCCAAGGGAGATGTATGGTCCGATGGACGCGAGCAGCTCGGCGCTTACTGCGGGCATGTTGACTGCGCCGCGCACCGTGCCGTGTTTCAAGTAGTCAAGCACCTGCTCGGCAATCATCGTCGCTACTCCAAGCTGAGCTTCGGTCGTCGATGCTCCAAGGTGAGGCGTTGTGATCACCTCATCGAGCGCAAGCAGCGCATTGTCGGGCGGCGTCGGTTCCTGCTCGAACACGTCCAGCGCCGCGCCTGCGACTTTGCCGGAGCGGATCGCATCGATCAGGGCTCGTTCATCAATCAAGCCGCCGCGAGCGCAGTTGATGAGTCTCACGCCGTGTTTCATTTTGTCGATTGCGGCGGAGTTGATCATTCCGCGAGTTTCATCCGTTAGCGGCGTGTGGATCGTGATGAAATCGGCGCGGGCTATGAGATCATCGAGCGCGATCATTTCGATGCCGAGCTCGTGCGCGGCTTCACGCGTGAAGTAAGGATCGTAAGCCAATATGTTCATCCCGAACGCGCGCGCGCGCTCGGCGACGGCCGTGCCGATGCGCCCGAGTCCGACGATCCCCAGCGTCTTGCCCATAAGCTCGACGCCGAGGAATCTGTCCTTCTCCCAGCGGCCGGCTTTAGTTGAAGTCACGGCTTGCGGTATCTGGCGCGCGAGCGACAGCAGCATCGCCATTGTGTGCTCGGCCGTAGTGACCGTGTTTCCGGCAGCAGCATTCATCACCACCACGCCGCGCCGCGTAGCGGCGGCGACGTCAATGTTGTCGACGCCCGTGCCGGCGCGGCCAACGACGCGGAGGTTGGTTGCTCGGTCGATCAGATCGGCGGTGACACTGGTCTTGCTGCGAACGATCAGCGCGTCGTAACCGCCGATGATTCGAGCGAGTTCATCGCCGCTGATCGAAGGCTGTTCGTCGACCGTCATGCCGCTGGCTGATCTGAGCTTGTCAACCCCGCTCTTCTCCAATCCGTCACAAACGAGAATGCGCATAAGAACTTCGACTCCCGGATTCGAAGCTCGAATTGTACCGGACGTGCAGACTTCCTTCCACCGCACGCCCGCTTGGGGATTCGTGACGGCGCGCGATTGTCTCGCGGCGCCCTCGATCAATCTTGCTTTGCTTGGCTTGCGCAATCTTGCTGACTGTCAGCACCTTGTTGTGGCAAAGTGACTTGGCTGGAGAGCGCAGATGACCAACTGGCAATTCATAACGATCATTGGTACGTTCGTGCTGAGTTTTTTTGGATTCATCCTGACCATTCTCGGCACGGCGCGCTCAACGCAGGCTGCGCTCAACGAGCAATTCACCGCCTTTAGAAACGAGATGAAGGCCGAGATGGAGACGCTGCGGAACGAAATTCGTCAGAACGATAAACGATACGAAGAACGCTTCGCCCGCCTCGACGCCGACATCCGCGAGATCAAGGATGACCTCCGCCAAGTCTTCAAACCTGTCCTGCCGCACTAGCCGATCCGCTATAACCGACCACGTTTGGAGGCGTTGACACTCGATTCAAGCGCCCGCTATACTTTTGGACTTTCGTCAGAAGCGATTTTTTGGAGGGAGCTAACCGTGGCATACGCGATCATTCAGTCCGGCGGCAAACAGTTCCGAGTCACTGAGGGAGAGATCGTTCGTCTCCCCTCGATCAGAGCGGAAGTCGGCGCGTCGGTCGAGCTTGAGGCGCTTTTGCAAGCCGATGGCGACCGCATTCAAGTCGGGCAAGTCGGCGGCGATCAAGTCAAGGCTACCGTCGTCGAGCACGGCCGCGGCAAGAAGGTGATCGTCTTCAAGAAGAAGCGCCGCAAGCAATACAAGAAGATTCACGGTCATCGCCAGGACTTCACCGCGGTTCGGATCGAATCAGTTGGCGCGGCTTCGGACAAATCAGAATAGGCAGCGATCGACCGCGGATGGTTACAGCCGTTCGCTTTGATCGCTCGACAGAGGATTTATGGCACACAAAAAGGGAGTAGGCAGTTCGCGGAATGGGCGCGACTCGAACGCGCAGCGGCTCGGCGTCAAGCGGTTTGGCGGCGAGAGCGTGTTGGGCGGCGCGATTCTGGTTCGTCAGCGAGGCACGAAATTCAAGCCCGGCAACAACGTTGGCCGCGGTTCGGACGACACGCTCTTCGCGCTGGTCACCGGCGTCGTCAAGTACGAAGAGAAGGGACGCAAAGGCAAGTTCATCAGCGTGTACCCGCAATCTTAGTCATTGGTCGTTAGTCATCGGTCATCCATTTTTGAATTCTCAATGACCAATGACGAATGACCAATGACCAATTATGCAGTTTTTAGATCGAGCCAAAATCTTGGTAAAGGCCGGTGACGGCGGAAACGGAGTGACCGCATTCCGCCGCGAAAAGTTTGTCCCGCGAGGAGGACCGTCGGGCGGCGACGGCGGTCGAGGCGGTTCGGTCTACATGGAAGCGACCGAGCAGCTAAACACCCTTTTGCAATTCCGCTTCAATCCTGAGTTTCGCGCGGGCCGGGGCTCACACGGCGAGGGCGACAAGCGCCACGGGCGAGACGGCGAAGAGCGCAATATCCTTGTGCCTGTGGGCACGTTGGTTACCGACGGTGAGACCGGCGAGTTGTTTCATGATTTCTCCCAACCCGGCGAGCGCATAGTAACAGCGCGAGGCGGCCGCGGAGGACGGGGCAACGCGCAGTTCGCGACTTCAACCAACCGCGCGCCGCGCTACCACGAAGACGGCGAGCCTGGCGAGGTCAGGTCGCTACAACTCGAGTTGAAGCTGATTGCAGACGTGGGTCTTGTCGGCTTTCCCAATGTCGGCAAGTCAACGCTGATCTCACGAATCTCAGCCGCCCGCCCCAAGATCGCCGACTACCCATTCACTACGTTGGAGCCGCATTTGGGAGTCGTCGCTTATGGCGAAGAAGGTTCATTCGTGGTGGCCGACATTCCAGGGTTGATCGAGGGCGCCCACGAGGGGACCGGGCTCGGACTGGAATTTCTGCGTCACGTCGAACGCACCAAGCTGCTCGTTCATGTCATCGACGTCTCTTCGACCGGTCGCGATCCAGTCGAAGATTTTCTGACGATCGGCAGGGAGCTTGAGCTTTATAAAGCTGACTTGCTTGCGAAACCTCAAATGGTGGCTGCGTCAAAGATGGACGCGCTTGATGATTCGGAGAGGGTGGAACGGCTTCGCCAGTTCTGCGAAGCGCGTGGACTCAAGATGTTTGAGATATCGGCAGTAGCCGGCTTCGGCATAAGCGAGTTCGTTGCCGGGGTCGGCGCAGAGGTCGAGCAGATTCGGAGGTCAAGCCAGATGGCGGTTTCGAGTTCATAGTTCCGGGTTCCGGGTCTGTCTATCGGTCGAGTTAATCGTATGAACCCTGAACCCTGAACCCTGAACACAGATGATGGACGAACGCCGCATAGCAGCATTCGGAGGAACATTCGATCCGGTGCACAACGGACACATTGAAGTCTCGCGCGCCATCGTCCAGAACTTCCTGCTTGATCAACTGCTGATCATTCCTGCAAACAGGCCGCCGCATAAGAACTCGAGCGCAATCGCTGACGCTTACCATCGATTTGCAATGTCGGTCATGGCTTCGCTCGAGGAGCCGCGGGTGGTGGTTTCAACTATCGAACTGGAATCGCCCGACCGTCCATACACGTTTGAGACCGTCGAGCGGCTTCGAAGCATTTTCGGAACTAGGACCAGACTGTTTTTTGTTTTGGGCGCGGATTCGTTCGAGGAGATCAGCACCTGGCGCGAACCCGCGCGATTGCTATCGTCCACGAACCTAATTGTAGTTGCGCGGCCGGGGCACGAGGTGACTTCATCGCACCTGGACGAGCGATTCAGGTCAACCGTCGTGGACTTGCGCGGACGCGACGGTAAGCTCGAGATAGGCGGAGAGTTGAACGAGCATCGTATCTACTTGACCAGCTATGTTAACACCGGCATCTCGTCTACGGAGATCAGGCAAAGAGTGCGCGACGGAAAGTCGATAGAAGGCCTGGTGCCGGCGCACGTGGCCGACTATATCAGAAAGTACGAACTGTACAGACGGTGACTTAATGGGTGGTGGCGCTGACAAACAACCCCGATCGCGATCGGTACCGGTGCTGGAAACTGAAACCGCGGTCATGATCGCGGCTCGCGCCGGAATCGACAAGAAGGCGACCGATCTGGCCGTGCTTGACCTGCGGCAAGTCGCCTCCTTTACAGAGTATTTCCTGATTTGCACCGGTGCGAGCACGCGGCAGGTACAAGCTATTTCCAACGCAGTTGAAGAGGCGTTGCTTCAGAGCGGCAAACGCCCGCTTCACATCGAAGGCTATAGCAGTGCAGAATGGATTCTGCTAGACTACGGCGATTTTATCGTGCATGTGTTCGGGCCGGCATCGCGCCGGTTTTACGATTTGGAGCGTTTATGGCGCGACGCGCCTCGCGTTGAAGTAGCCAGTGACGTGTAATGCATGGTGATAGCGAGGCCGCGTGACCAGCGGACCATGCATAAGCACTTCAGTCAGTCTTATGAAGCTCGTTGCCAATTCGCCGGCTATGCAGAAGGTCGCGGAACTGATCGACAGAGTCGCGGCCACCGGGTCGAACGTGCTGGTGTTGGGCGAATCGGGAAGCGGCAAAGATGTCGCGGCTCGGCTTATTCACGATCGCAGCCTTCGACGCGATCGGGCGTTTGTAAAGATCGACTGCGCGGCGTTGCCCGAAGACCTTCTGGAGTCGGAGTTGTTCGGTTATGAGAAGGGGGCCTTCACTGGTGCGACCGAATCGAAGCCCGGACGATTTGAGGCAGCCGACGGCGGCACCCTGGTGCTCGACGAGATAGCCAGCCTCATGTCGTCGTCTCAGGCGAAGCTCCTGAGGGTGATTGAGGAACGCAGGTTTGAGCGGCTCGGCGGGAAGCAACCGGTAAAGATCGACGTTCGTATAATCGCGTTGGCGAACATCGATATCAAGCAGGCCGTGCGAGTTCGAACTTTTCGCGATGATCTGTACTACCGGCTCGCGGTGGTGACTATTGAGCTGCCGAGGCTGGTCGATCGACTCGAGGATTTGCCTCAGCTTGCAGACGAGTTCGTTAGACAGTTTGCGTCTCGCAGCGGCCGGGATGGCGTACGGCTTTCAAAGGCGGCCCTGGAGGCGCTTTCGAGCTATGATTTTCCAGGCAATGTTCGAGAGCTAAGGAACATCATAGAACACGCGGTGGTCACGTCGAGCGAAGACGTTATCGAGCCGGCGGGGTTGCCCGAGTACTTGCGATCGGCTGCGCGGCTGATGCAATCGCGCAAGACAAAGCCATCGCTCGCGGAGCTGGAGGCTGTCTATATCGCCGAGGTGCTCGAGCATACGCGCGGAAACAAAACGCGCGCGGCCGAGATATTGGGAATTAGCCGCAAGAATCTCTACGAAAAGATGCGGCGGTATAACATCGGCAAGCTGGGAACGGGCAGCCCGGCGCTGAACTAGCCGGTTCCGAGTTTCGGGTTCTGGGTTTCGGGTTAAGGGAACTATGAACCAGAACTCGGAACCCGGAACCATCATGAAGCTGCGGATCGTTTGGATCGGCAAAACGAAAAACGCTCCTGCGAAGCAATTGCTTCAGGAATACCTGGAGCGCGTCGGCAAGTTTGCCGCCGTTGAAGTAACCGAGTTGCGCGATCGCAATGACGTCGGCAGCGATACGCGACGGATCATTGATAAAGAGGGCGAGGACATACTTGCTCGAACAGCGGCGGCCCCGTATCTTATTGCGCTTGACGAGCGCGGGCGCGAGCTTGATTCGATCAAGCTGGCCGAGCTGATCGAAAAGCACAGGGTGCTGGGTACGAAGCAGTTGACGTTCGTGATTGGCGGATACGGTGGACTATCGGAGGCGGTGTGTAGGCGAGCGGATTTTGTGCTGGCGTTGTCGAAAATGACCCTGACCCACGAGCTCGCGCGAGTCTTGTTGATGGAGCAGATCTACCGTGCTTTTACAATTATTCATGATTTGCCTTATCAAAAGTGAGGAGCCCGTGGCGAGTGAGTCTGAACCGAGCATTGGGTAAAGGGGATAGTTAAAGAAACTGGACCAGGAGAATTTCGATGGACAAAAGGAAATTAAGACAATACGAGGCCATGTTGACCGAGCAAAGAAATTCGCTGCTGGGCATGGTAGAGCGCACTGAAGACTACGGCCGCGAGGCTGACCGCGATGTCAGCCAGGATCCCGCCGACAAGGCGTCGAACTCATACACTAAAGAGCTTCTCTTCTCTCAGAGCACAAACGAGCGCAATACGCTCCGGTTGATCGAAGAAGCGTTGGATCGAATCACCGAGGGGACTTTTGGCGAGTGCATGAACTGCAGTGAGGATATTCAGCCCAAGCGACTCGATGCCATACCCTGGACGCCTCACTGCATCAAGTGTCAGGAGCAAATGGAGCTAGGCCTGCTAGTTGAAAAAGAGAGTTGATTTGAAGATCCGCCCGCAAAACTATTAGACACAGTCGCCGACTTGTGGGGCCTACACACTTTGTTTAGCCTTCCTCTTAATATTCTCACTTGTGGAGGATCAAGCGTGCTGCCACGCGCACTGCGAAACATCAGAGATGGACTGCTGGGCCTGGCATATCCTGAACAGTGCCGTGTGTGCGGCGGCGCCGTGGAATCTTGGGACGACGGTGTAGCGTGCGCCGAATGCTGGGACGATCCAAACGTAACAAAACTTCTAAAGGAATCTTTGTGCGCGAAGTGCGGCGTACCGGTGTCGAACGCCATAGTCGATGTTCAGGCGGCTACTCGGCCAGCCCGGCTTTGCGGAATGTGCGCGACGCTTCCGTTAACGTCGGCCCGCGCTTGTGGAGTTTATGCTGGCGCTCTCGAAGCCAGCGTTCTGTTCTTGAAGGTCACCCCTCACATCTGTCCTCGTCTGCGGGAAATCATCTGTCACACCTTGTCTGACCATCGCCAGGCGTTGGCTGGCGATGTAGTTGTGCCGGTCCCGCTGCATCGCCTTCGAGAGCGGCAGCGTGGATTCAATCAAGCGGCAATTATCGCCAGGCTGATCTCACGCGAGTTCAGCTTCCGTCTCGACGATCGCTCGATGCTGCGGACTAAACCTACCGAGCGGCATCGCACAGGAATGGACGCGGCCGACCGCGCGCAGTCGGTCGAGCGAGCCTTCGAGGTCGCGAGGCCGCGGTTGATAGACGGCGCGTCCGTGCTGGTGGTCGACGACGTGTACACGACTGGCAGCACTCTGTGCGCAGCGGCCCTCTCGCTGATCGAAGCAGGCGCTCGACAGGTTACCGCCCTAACCATCGCGCGAGTCGGGGACAGGTGATCAGCCGTAGACGGGCCTTGCTCCTGCCAGGGCAATCCCAGCATCCGACCAGAGGAAATCCGATAATTTGGATGCGAAGTTCATGGTTTTGGATAATCTCCGGTATGACCACCGCAGGTCGTTCTCCTGCTTAGCTGGAAACGGTATAGCTGGTGGACTTATAATGGCGGGGGAATTAGGCCTGTCAGGGTATGGTACTTGCTAAAATCAGACTCTCCCTTCAGTAATCATTAAACTTCGTCATAATGATCCGTTACGCCATCGGGAATTCATTTCTGTTGGTGCTTGGCCTAGTTCGATCCTAGATCAACCGGAACCAAAGGGTCACTTCTAGCTGCCTGTCCTCCAGGCGAAGTCTCCATTACAAAGTTCTGCAGACTGAGTTTCTAAACTACTAGAGTGAGTAATTATGAGCGGAACACACAAACAGAAAGGAAATCGAAGACGATCACTCCTCGGCAGAGCGATCCAACGGATTGGTGTTGTCATCCGTCAAATACGCAAACATTGGATCGTCTCACTGGGGGCATTCGTTGTACTGATTCTCGCAACAGCCAGCCAGTTCCTGTATCAGCTCTTTAAAGATCGGAATGAAGATCTTGCGAAAGGAACTATCCAAACTGGGTTCGCCGTTCTGATGCACACCGAGAGTCATGGACACGGCACTCTTGAAGTTGTCTGCTCGGACCCTAAAGAACGACCACCCGCCGATATCGATCTCGCAATTGACTGGCGGATAATGAATATCGGCAATACAAACAATCTGATTGTAGCATACTCTGTCGTTGTGAAATCGGGTGATCGCCTTGTTAGGCTCCGGCGCATCGTCGTCCAGAGCCCGCATTATCTACTAAGACATCATGATGGCATCGTAGAATACACAGATATTTCAAACACTTGCTTTGATAACGTGGCTCATTCGAGAGTTCTAACGCCGAGAGACTCTGTAGGCGGTTGGGTATTCTTCAAGGCAGATTTCCAAAACGATCACAGGTTCAGCATAGATCGCATTCACGTATATATAGTGGATCAATATTCAAAGTTGCACGTGATCGTACCCAAGAGGATAGCTGAAGACGAATACAACCAGCTAACAGAAGGCACTGCGAAAACCACTCCCTCACGAAAGCGCGTGTCGTCGGGAGACGCAAGACTAAAGGAACCGATTGCGATAATACGAAACCGATTGCGATCAAGGCGCGCCAAGAGTGCTCCTAGTCGCAGAAAAAGATGGATTAATACCAACAGGGCGGAATACAATACGATAGCCTTAAAAGCGAGAAGACTCGACCGCTAACCAGCCGGTATCTCAACAGTTCTTTGACCTATTTGCCTCTCAACCTGGAAATCCCCTTCCAAGAAATCCAATAATTTGGATGCGAAGTTCATGGTTTTGGATAATCTCCGGTATGACCACCGCAGGTCGTTCTCCTGCTTAGCTGGAAACGGTATAGCTGGTGGACTTATGATGTCGGGTGAATTAGGCCTGTCAGGGTATGGTACTTGCTAAAATCAGACTCTCGCACCTTCAGTAATCATAAGACTTCGTCATAATCATTCGTTACGTCATTGGAAATCCATTTCTGTGGGTGCTTGGCCTAGTCCGATCTTAGATCAACCGGAACCAAAGGGTCACTTCTTAGCTGTTTGTCGTTCTTGAACAAGCATGAATGTTTGAGGCGCTCGGTCTCAAACATCAATTATCAATGGTCGACCGATTCTCAGGCGCAAAACAGGCACGCAGTCCGATAGCGGGCTACCTGTTTCTTTTGAGACTCCCGGACGGCCCCTCAAATCCATTAGGAGGAGAATCTAGATGAGAAAGAAAAAAGTGCTAGCTAGAGTAGTAATCTGCACACTCTCAACTCTGCTAATATTGGGCTCATTTAGCGGTTTGGGTAGCGCGCAGGTTACCACCACCGGCCGAATAAGCGGCACGGTGATGGATCAGCAAGGCGCAGTGCTACGCAATGCCGAGGTTGTCGTTAGGAACAATGAGACCGGCGCGGAATACAAGGCCCAATCTGGTGACGAAGGCACCTTCTTCATCTCTGCCTTGCCGGTATCGACTTATACCGTGACGGTTACCGCTCAGGGGTTCAAACAGACCAAGGTAACAGATGTAAAAATCGAAGTGGGTAAGTCGGCAACCGTCGAAGTCAAGCTCGAAGTCGGCGCAGCCAGCGAGTCGGTCACGGTTACCGGCGGGGCTGAAGTCCTGCAAAGGGACTCCACCAATATCGGCTCAATTATCTCCGGCCGCCAGATCACCGAGCTGCCGTTCACCTCGCGTGATGCTCTTGATTTGGTGCTGACGCTTCCGGGCACGACCACACCAGGCCGCCCGCGTTCTTCTTCGATAAATGGCCTGCCTAAGGGCGCGCTGTTCATCACCCTCGACGGCATCAATGCTCAGGACAACTTCAATCGGACTGGTGATGCGTTCTTCACCTACATCCGTCCTCGCATTGACGCCATAGAACAGGTGGAGGTTTCAACGTCTACTCCGGGCGCCGAAGCTGCGGCGGGCGGCGCGGTACACATTCGGTTCATCACCAAGGGTGGTTCGAACGACTACCACGGCGGTGCGTACTGGTACAATCGCCAGAAGGGCTTCAATGCCAACTACTACTTCAACAACCTGACCGGCATCGAGCGCGCGCCGATTAGGTTGGATCAGTGGGGAATCAAGGCAGGCGGACCGATCACCCCCTGGCTCAAAGACCGCGCATGGTTCTTTGTTAACTACGAAGAATTCAGGTTGCCCGAAGCGACTGTGCGCACTCGCGTCATCCTGACCCCCGAGGCGCAAGCGGGAATCTTCCGCTATCCTGGAGGACCTGCGAGCGGTGTAAATCTGTTAGCGCTCGCGGCGTCGAAAGGATTCACGGGGACTTTCGATCCTACAATAGCGAAGATCCTTGCCGACATTCGCAGTTCGACGTCGGCGGGCGTGGTCAAAGCACAATCGGATCCGAACTTCCAGAATTTCGTCTTCACGAATACGGGAGGACAGCTTCGACGTTTCCCCACAATTCGTGTGGACTTCAACGTGACCAGCAAGCATCACGTCGAAGCCATCTACAACTTCCAGGATTTCGCATCCAGGGTGGACTTCCTCAATGGCGTTGATCCAGCTTTCCCGGCGCCAATGCCGCAGATTCTTGGAAGCCAGGCATCCAATCGTTTCTCACTTTCAACGGCGCTGCGCTCACAGCTTACTTCGACCGTCGTAAACGAGGCGCGCTTCGGCCTGACCGGCGGGACGGTGGTGTTCTTCCCTGAACCCAATGCGGGCTCCTTTGCACCCTTTGGCGGTGTGTCGATGATCTTCCCTGGCGCACTGGCCAACCCCCAGTCGCTCGACAGCAATTCTCGGCGTAACTCTCCTGTCCAGCAGTTCAATGATAACCTCTCCTGGACCAGGGGCAATCACAATCTCAACTTTGGGGCTGCGTATAACAGAGCGAGTTCGTTCGCCCAGAACTCTGGTGGCCCCCTGGTTCCTCAAGTGAGTTTTGATGTGGTGGCAACCGATACTGCCACTTCGATATTCACTACTGCAAACTTCCCGGGTGCTGACGCCGCAACGATAGCCAATGCCAGGGGAATCTATGCGCTGCTGACAGGCCGGCTATCGCAAGCCGCATTCAACGCCAAGCTCGACGAGACGACAAAGAAGTATTCACTGAACGAGACGACGATCGAGCGCAACAGCGTTCACGGCTATGGCTTCTACTTCCAGGATTACTACAAATTCCGCCCGAACCTCAGCCTCAACTATGGACTGCGCTGGGAAGCCGCGATTTCGCCGCGTCACAACAATGGTGTCTACACCAGGCCGACGGGCGTGTTCGGCGTAAGCGGAGAGGGTAATCTGTTCAAACCAGGCGTCACACCTGGCGCGGCGACTACCTACGTCCGGGTCGACAAGAATACGAAGGCGTTTGAGGACGATCGCAACAACTGGGCGCCGAGCTTCGGCATCGCGTGGAGTCCGAATTTCAAGTCGGGCATACTCAAGCGCATACTCGGCGAAAACGACAGGACGGTCATTCGCGGCGCCTATTCGATTTCGTATGTGGTCGGCGGTTTCGCCGATTACAACGGCATATGGAACGGTAACACGGGCCTCAGCCGAAACATAAGCCTGCTTAACGGCAGAGATTTCGTAGCGGGCAGTCTCCTCTTGCGAAACGGCCTGCCGCCCTTCACTGCTCCGGCTGACCCGGTCTACCCATTGGCATCCGCCGTGGGTGTCCAGGCTCGGGACTTCAATCCGAACCTTAAGGTGCCCTATGTCCAGTCGTGGAATTTCGGCATCCAGCGCGAGCTTACCAGGGACACTGTCTTTGAAGCTCGCTATGTTGGAAACCATTCGATAGGGCTTGGCAGGCAGTACACCATCAACGAGGTGAACATCTTTGAGAATGGATTCCTCCCGGAGTTCATCGCGGCGCAGAACAACCTGAAGCTCAACGGAGGCACGAGTTTCCGCAACCTTGGGCTGCCTGGGCAAGTGGCACTGCCGATATTTGAGAAGTCGTTCGGGACGACGGCAAGTGGTCTGGCCAACTTCACGAACGCGACCTTTATACAGTTGCTCAATCAAGGTCAGGCCGGGAACGTCGCCAACCGACTGGGCAATGTAACAGGAGCAGTAGGGTTCCAGGCAAATCGGATAGCTGGGGGACTGGCTGCAAATCTGTTCATCGCCAATCCGTCGGTGATGGGCGCGAATGCTCTACTGGCGACAAACAGCGGCAGCAGCACCTACAGTGCTCTCCAGGTTGAATTGCGCAGACGATTTTCGCGCGGGCTTACGCTCAATGGTAATTACACCTGGGCTCACGCGCTTACGAACACGTTCGCCGCTCAACCACACACGTTGCGCAATGAGGGGATGGACAAAGGGCCTTCACCCTGGGACATCCGCCATTCGTTCAAGGTCAGCTACACTTATGATCTGCCAATCGGCGCGGGCCACAGGTTGGATTACAAGGGCCCGGGCAATGTCGTTGGCAAGGTGCTGGAAGGCTGGGCGACGGATGGTATCATCCGATGGACAAGCGGCCGCGTGTTTCCGCTCGACGGCGGTCGCGCTACTGCCAACCAGTTCGAATCGGGTGTTAATCTGGTCGGCATAAGCATCCAGGAGCTACAGAAGCTGGTGGCGATTCGAAAGCAGCCTCTGGACGCAACTCGCGGCACGGTCTTCTGGCTTCCGGACGATATCGTTCAGAACACTCTGAAAGCGTTCGGCCTGGTGGCCGGTACGCCGACGGGAAGATACATCGCTCCGCCGACGACACCGGGCAAGTTCGGTACCTATCTCTTCCTGTATGGCCCGGAGTTCTTCCGCGCCGACTTGAGCATTGTCAAAAAGACGCGAGTAACCGAGCGCGCGAATGTAGAGTTCCGCGCAGAGTTCTTGAATGCGTTTAATAACCAGAACTTCCTGATCGGCAATGTTGGCGCGGGTGACGTAGCCAACGCTGATTCCAACAGGGTAACGGTTAGCAGTCTCAACTTCGGACAAACGACTCACGCTTACCGAGACCTTTCAACCACCAACGATCCAGGCGGACGCTTGATGCAGCTCGTCCTCAGGGTCAACTTCTAATCGAACGATCACAATAGGGTAGGAAACGGGAGCGCGCCCGAGGCGCTCCCGTTTCTACTAGAGGATGTCGTATGAAGCTGCGGTTCCCTACGAGTCAAGCCCTACACATCCTTCTGGGTATCTTCTGCCTGGCTTTTGTAGCGAATGCTCAACTGGGCATAAGGGGCCAGATGTTCATGCCCGACGGGTCGCCCATCCAAAAGCCGACGCGACTCACCTTGCTCACAGACAACGGCATGCGCACTGAGATCTTTTACACAGACTCAAACGGGAGAATCGCCCTCCCGCGCATCAACGTCCCTTACACGATCTTGGTCGAAACAGACGGAGAGAGCTACGAGACGACTACTGTGTCATTCAATCCGGTCCACGCAGGTAATTACATAGTCGTTAATTTAAGGCCGCTCACCGCTGCCAACCCTTCCAAACCCGGAACAGTAAAAGCCGACGCGTTAGGCGCTAACGTTTCTCCAAAAGCCAAACTGGCTTATGAAGAAGCGACGAAGCTGCTACAGGCTGGAAAGTATGATGAAGCTTCGGAGCTCCTCAAGCGGGTCATCTCGCTTCAGCCGGATTACGTACAGGCTCACAACGACCTGGGCGCCGTTTTCATGAAACTTGATCAGCTCGACAAAGCCGAGGAAACGTTGCGCCATGCGATCAAGCTCAACGACAGATGGTACCTTCCTCAGCTAAATCTCGGGGTCGTTCTTAACCGCCAGCGCAAACACAAAGAGGCCGCCAAGCTGCTCACCAATCTCCGAAACAACCATCCGGATCAGACAAAAATTCACCCTCCGCTTGTCGAAGCATTGATCGAAGCGCACGAGTGGCGTCAAGCCGAAGAAGAGTTAGGGAAAGCGCTCGCTGTGAAAGGCGCAGACGCGGTGGACCTGAAGATCAAGCTGGGCATGGTCACCTTGAGGCAAAATAAGTTCGACGCGGCGGTGACCGCTTTTCGCGAGGCAACTTTCGCCGAACCTGAGAATGCGCTCGCTCAGTTCAATCTCGGCGCCGCCCTGCTTGAGAGTGGCAACCTCGACGAAGCAGAAACAGCGTTGCGTCTTGCATATAGGATCGAGGGCGCCAAGGTGCCCGGCGCACAATTGCAATTGGGTCAGCTCTACTTCCGCAAGAAGAATTATCCGAAAGCGATCGAGGCATTCGAAACTTATCTACGCGATCTCCCAAACGCTCCCAACGCGGGTCAAGTCAAAGAGGCCGTTGAGAAGCTCCGCCAGGCGCTTAACAAACCTTGAGCCGCGAGTAAGTAATTTCCGCCTGAATCGCCTTCCGGCTACAACCGGTCCACACTTGGTTTTGCCTGTTTGCCTATCCCTTTGATTAGCCATGCTGCGCTGAGTCCGCCTCGGTTGGTTCTCCAGCCATCGCCCCCTGGGCGACCAATATCGGCACTGCCTCGCGGCGAAGGTGCGGCAGTCTCGACCAAAAGAATAGCGACGCCACAATGCACAAAGCTCCGCCGCCGGCCACCGTCGCTGGAGCACCGATGCGGGCGGCCACGGCGCCGGCCAGCAGGCTTCCAAACGGCGCCATTCCCATCAAGCTCATCGAGTAGAAACTCATCAAGCGGCCGCGCATTCCGTCCGGCGCCATCGTCTGCACAAGGGTGTTCGACGCCGACATCTGAAGGATCAACGCGAAGCCGACCGGCACCAGCAACACTGCCGAGATGATCAGATTTCGCGACAGCGAGAATAGAATCAGCATCGAGCCCAGTGCCGCAACGCTCAGCGCCACGACCCGGCCAAGCCCTTCAACATGACGCCGCGCAGCAAGCGTCAACGCGCCCGCAAGGGCTCCCGCCCCCGCCGCTCCAAGCAACACGCCGAGCGCCCGCGGACCGCCTTTCAAAACCTCGCTGGCGAAGATCGGCATCAGCACGATGTAAGGCAAACCGAATATGCTGACGAAAGCGACCAGCAAGAGTAGAGCGCGAACAGGACTCGTGTGAAGCACATAGTCGAATCCTTCTTTGAGATGGGAGAAAGCCGATCCGGAAGCGGGACCCGCGCTCTCTCTGCCCACTCGAATCGCAAACAGCCCGCCGATGACCGCGAGATAGCTGATTCCGTTTATCAGGAAGCACGGCCCTTCGCCAAGCCATCCCACCAGCAACCCTGCCAGAGCCGGACCCAGCACGCGCGAGCCTTGAATCATTGACGAGTTCAGGGCGATTGCGTTCATCAAGTCTTCCCTGCCGACAAGCTCGACCATGAAAGACTGACGGGTCGGTAGATCGAACGCGTTCACTATGCCGAGCAGGATTGCGAGCGCGAATACCCCTTGCACGGTGACGAGACCGCCGATCGTTAGCACAGCTAATGCAAACGCCTGAAGCATCGCCAATGTTTGAGTAATGATGACGATTCGATGGCGGCTGTGCCGGTCGGCCATAACACCGCCCAGCGGAGCCAAAAGGAAAACGGGAACCTGCCCGGCAAACCCTACCAATCCAAGAAGCCATGCAGACCCGGTGAGTCGATAGATCAGCCAGCTCTGCGCAACGCTTTGCATCCACGTGCCGGTGAACGATACGAGCATGCCGAAGTAGTAGATTCGGTAGTTGCGGTGACGAAGCGCTCGAACAGCTTCGTGGATCCGCCGCGCATTCGGTTTTCCGTCCGTCACTGTGCCTCCTCTTAAACCCGCGAGCTGTTTCGCTTCCCGGTAGTGGGTCAGTTTGCGGTTCAGAGTACAAGCTTTAGCTTGCCTCTCAGGTTCATGCGGCCGAAAGAGCAAGCTGAAGCTTGTACTCCGAACTCAAACTGACCCACCACCCGATTCCCGTTATGAGATGAGATGGGATTCTAGTTGGCGGCTAGGACCGGCTCAAGTTGTTGCGCATCAGGCCGACCCTGTGGCTGGGAAAACACGACGCGGTCCTGGTCTATCGGTAACCGTCACTAACGTGAGACAACGAGCTACCATCGGAGTTCAATCCGCGTCCCGCTTGACCCGTGCCAGGGTGTTGTGGAGAATTCGTTGCGATGTCGAAACAGAACATCGATGAAACATTGGGCATCGCCCGCGAGATCAAAGACCAGTTGAAGTTCTATCGCGAGATTGGACTCGAGGACATCGGCGGATCAGCCCGCACTACAGACTCGGCTCCAACAGCTTCCACGGAGTCGGTTTCAATGAGCTTAACGTCCAATGATGCGCCTGCCCGAACGGCCGCCGTGACAGCCGCGCCTCAAGCTCGATATGAGGAACCTGCGCACGGAACATCGCAGACAGAACAGGCTGGACTGTTTGGCGAAATCGCCGTGGCCGGCCAACAAGGCAACTCACGGCTCCGCCCCGCGGTTCTTCCCGCCCTCGAGTCCCGTGACCTTTCGCTTGAAGCGATTAGAGAAGATATCGGTGATTGCCGTCGCTGCAAACTTCACGAGCATCGCCGGACGATTGTATTCGGAGAGGGCGATCCTAAGGCGAGGCTGGTGTTCATTGGCGAAGGCCCGGGTGCGGAAGAAGACGCCAGCGGCCGGCCTTTCGTCGGACGCGCCGGTCAACTACTCGACAAGATCATTGCGGCCATCGGCCTTAAACGCGAAGACGTCTACATTGCGAACATCGTCAAGTGTCGCCCACCCGGGAACCGTACTCCTGAGCGCGACGAAGTGGACACCTGCGAGCCGTTTCTGTTTCGCCAGCTCGCGTTCATTCAACCAGACGTAATTGTCGCACTCGGTTCACCAGCCTTTCAGTGCCTTATGAAAACGAGAGAGCCGATAACCCGTGCGCGAGGCGAGTGGCGTGAATGGAACGGAATAAAACTGATGCCCACGTTTCACCCGGCTTTCTTGTTGCGCTCCCCCGATAAGAAGCGCGAGGTTTGGGAGGACATGAAGAAGGTGCGAGACTACTTGAACGCCATCGCAACCCGAGGGGCACTCTAAGCCGAGACTAGGAACGCCTCAAAGAAAAGCCGGATTCGGCAGAGTCGAGTGCTGAACCTGCGCGACCCCACTGAGAAGTATGGAAGGTTCGGAGTTGGCCTAGGGAAGCGGCGCGTGAATATGGGCTGAAGCCCGCATCCTTAAGAAGCAATCTCGACAATAGACTGGTCGTCCCTGGGTTGGCCTGAATGGCACGGTAGTTTCAATCCCGCACAACGCGCATTTGACTGTGACCTCGACGCGCTCACGCGGAAAAGGCTGACCGTAGGCCTGTAGATTGACTGCGATGCGCTCATTCTTTTTCGACTTGCACGGCTTACACCGCTTTGGATCGTTTCTCAACCCTTTGTCTGCGAAGAACAGTTGCTCTCCAGCGCTGAAGACAAACTCTTCGCCGCAATCGATGCACCTTAGAACCTTGTCCTGGTATTCGTGCACTTCGGTCTCCTCCCTTGCTCGAACTCGCGCCTGTTTCGGCACGCAATGATCGCAGCTTCCGTTTATCGTGTGTTTTTGGACGGTGAGTTTACAGGAAACTAAGCTATTGTCCCCGTGCAGGACTTGGCCACCTGATACTCCGGCTCGCCGCAACCACCCTAACTTGGATATCAACCTACTATTATTGCCAGCTAAGAGTTCAACCTAAAGGGATGCCTGCCATTATCGCTTTATTTGAATGGGTGTCAAGCGAATTGTCGCGGGTCGGGGATGACCTACGGCGTAAGTGAGCGATGATCGGCTGCGCATCAGATTTCGCGGTGGCCGCATAGCGACCTCCTAGCGATATACGACCGCGGGAGCAAAAGGGAATCAGGTAGCCGCCAGGCGGCCAAGCTGACGCTCGTTGTACGCTGCTATCGATCGTTATGCGCCCAGCGCAGCCGGCCCGCCTGTTTCGCGAGAATCTGACGCACACCCGCGCGATCTTAATTATTGACTTAGGTATAAGACTTTGTTACCTTGCGGGCAGATCTTACGCGCGTCTTTTGCCCCTTCGATTTGCTTCAAACCCCGCCCCACACCCGAAGGAGTAGCAATGAAAAGCATGGCCCGTATGGGCGTCGCCTTGATCATCTTTCTCGTTGGATCCTTATCCAGTTCGGTCATTGCCCAGCGGCAGAATTCAGACCAATCCGAGTTTTTAGCCAAACGGTCAGACATCTACTGCACAGGTTATATTGCCGACGTTCTGCCGCGAAAAGACCTGCAGGTCGTCGGGGCTGAAAAGGAGAACTTAAAGGTAACCTTTGCGCAGGGCGACGTGGTATTCCTCAATCGCGGGCTCGGAGCGGGCATGCAGCCGGGCGCGGTCTACTACATAATACGGCCGCTGGGCGAGGTCAATCATCCGTTTACCAAAAAGAAACTTGGCTATCTAGTGCGCGAGATCGGACTGCTTCGAGTAATCGAAGTCGGGGACAAGACCTCCACGGCTGAGATAACGATATCCTGCGACACGATAGAATTTGGGGACCTGCTCAAGCCCTACGAAGAATACACCGGACCAGGCGTCGGTGAGGCCCGCCCCTTGCCACGATACGGTGAAGGGTCAGGAGGGACGGCCGGACAGATCGTGATGTCGCCTGGCTTTCACGAGCACTTGTCCGCAAACCGAGTCGTCTATATCGATCTTGGCACTCGACAGGACGTTCATCCCGGCGACCTGTTCACCATCTATCGCGAGATCGGAAGGCGTGAGGGCATAACAAAAACCCCTCAAGACAAAGTCATCATAGACCGAAGCAGCGGATACAGCGGCGATCGCTATCACGGCGGCGAATACTCGATTCAAGGAACGCGCGTTCCTCAAGACCAAGTCATGCGCGAGCGCCCGCCGCTGCCGCGCAAGGTGCTGGGTGAACTCGTGGTGCTCAAAGTCGAGAAGGGCACTTCAGTGGCACTCATCACGCGAACGAACGCTGAAGTCTGGATCGGTGATCGAATCGAACGGGCAAACTGAGCGTAACATTGATACTCGCGAGGCGCGCCGTGAACTCCGGCGCCTCTCGCTCCCTTCGGGCAGCTTCTTGCCCATTTCTCCATCTTTCAAAACCTTGGCTCGGTAACAAGTCGCGAAGTCGCTTTGCGACCTGTTACCAAATGTCTATAATGGGCTGGTTGACAAATTGTCGGGAGGGCTCAATCAATGCAGCTTAAGTTGAAGAAAATCTCCGCGTTCACGTTGATTTCACTATTGATGTGTTCGACCTTTGTGCTGTCCGGCTACGCCGCTGGGGGCCAGAAAAAAGACAAAGCCGAAAAGCCAAAAAAGCAGAAGGAAGAAAAGAAGAAGGACGGCGCGGACGGTGGTGGCGATCGAGAGGCTCGCGCGGTGCTATGGATGGATCCGACCGATATTGAAAGCCGGGATCTGTTCAACGGTCTGGGTGGCGCAGAGGGCGCGCCCGACGCGAACGGCAAATTCACTTTCGAGGCGCGCTCAAAGGGTGGTACATCCGAAAAGATTATTGTCGTCGACGACAAGGGTCGTAAGTGGACTGTCAAGTTCGGGGCCGAGGCCAGACCAGAAACTTCAGCGACGCGCTTACTGTGGGCCGCCGGATACCACGTGGACCAGGACTATTTCGTCAAACGAGCGCACATCGAAGGTCGCGGCGGCTTCGACGTTTGGGACGTCAGATTCGAACGCCGGGACGATGGCTACAAAGACGATGGGCCGTGGTCGTGGGAGAGCAATCCGTTCGCCGGTACCCGAGAGCTGCAAGGCTTGAAGATAATGATGGCTTTGCTCAACAACTGGGACCTGAAGGACGTGAACAACAAGATCGCGCGGCCGGATAAGAAGGGCGGCGGTGACCGGGATTCTCGAACATATTACGTCGGCGATATGGGTGGAACGCTCGGTAAGACAGGGTCATTCTTCCGTAAGCTACCTTTCTTCGGCAGTGCTCCCGCCGGATCGAAGGGCGACCCAAATGGCTACTACAACCAGCCGTTCATCGACGGCGTGAAAAACGGTCAGGTCGAGTTTCACTACGAGGGCAAGAACTCTAAAGCGCTTGAGGGAGTGACGGTTGAAAACGCTCGTTGGATGGGAAACTTGCTCGGGCGGCTCTCGGACAAGCAGCTCTCAGACGCTTTCCGCGCGGGCGGCTTCAGTGACTCTGAAGCCACGATTTACTTGCGGGCAATTCGGGATAGGATAAACCAACTGAAGAATCTCAAGTAGAGTCGGGAACGGAGCCTCACCCTTTAACTGCTGCTTTTCGCGAACCACAAATGCTTCGGGGTTACGGACGGCGACAGCAGATGAAGAGTTACTCCCTCCAGATCGGCCCGATGTGCGACGAAGCCCCGGCGGTGCGCCAGAAAAGCACACGGCGCGTCTTCGAGCAACAGCTTTGTAATCTCACGATAGATGCCGGCTCGTTGCTCGCGGTTCATCACCGAGCGAGCTTCGCCGGTCAAGCGGTCAACTTCTTCGCTTGAATAGGTGCTGATGAACAGATCGCGATTGCATGAATTGAACAGCACGTAAGTGAAGTTGTCTGGATCAGGATAGTCGGCGTACCAGTCGCGGCCGGCGATAGGCACCGTACGCAGTCTAAGCCCGCGCTCCATCTCCTCGGCCTCAACATACCGGAATTCAGCGCGTATGCCTACCTCGGCGAGGTCTTCTCTCAAGCACTCAACAGCCGAGCTGACTGACTGTGGCCACCATACTTCCGTTTCGAAACCGCCCTCGTATCCCGCGGCTGCCAGCAAGGCTCGCGCGCGGTCCGGATCGTAGGCGTAGCCGCGCTCGCCCGGGTCGTAGCCCAATATCCCGGGGGGTATCGGGCCAATGCTTAGCTCGGCCATCTCGCCGTACACCTCGCGCAAGAAACGTCTGCGATCGATCGCAAGACAGATCGCCTGCCGCACCCGCCTGTCGGACAGCGGAGGCCGCTCGCAGTCAAAGACAAGCATGCGAGTCTGTAATTGCACGGCTTCGAGCACCTGAATGTCCGCTGCCCGCTCCTTGAGCTCGCTCAGGTTGGTGAGCGGCAAATCGCTGACATAGTCAAGCTCGCCGCGCAGGAACGCCTCGAGTATCTCTTCAGCGCTGAGTCCGAAGTAGACGCTCAGCCGGTCAACGTACGGCAGCTCCGGATTCCAATAATTGGAAAACCGTTCGAGTTGCACTTCCTTGCCAAGCACGGGCTCGACCACGCGGAACGGACCCGAGCCTACGGGTCTAATCTCGAAATCAACCGCCGGCCGCTCAACCTCTTCGCGCGGGACTATGTAAGTGTATTCAGTGCAAAGCGTCGAAAGGAAAAAGGCGACGGGTTGAATCAGCTCGAGTTTCAACACTTGCTCGGTAACGACCTGAACCCCGGCGACGGAGTCAGCTTCGCCTGACATGAATTGCTCCGCGCCAAGCAGCGGTCTGAACGCCCACGCGGCGGCGTCTTCGTTTTGCCGCATCTGCCGCTCGAAGGAATACTTGACGTCGTCCGAGCGCACCCGCCGCCCGTTATGGAACCGGGCGGACTCCCGCAAGTAAAAGGTATAAACACGGCCGTCGGGTGAGATCTCCCATCGTTCAGCTACTGCCGGTCGAATCTCCGCGCGCTCGCCGAACTGCACCAGCCCCTCAAAGATATTCGCCATCACGTCGACGCGCGACAGCGACGACACAGTTGCGGGATCCAGCGTCACATGCGAAGCCCGCAACGCGAACCGCAAATGACCGCCGCGTTCGGGCGCCGGCAAATGAAACGTCTCGACTTCGCGATTGAGCAGTTCAGCTTCGCGCACCAGAAGATCGACCGCGCTATTGATACCCGAGATTGAAGCTTGATTCCGGCTGACTACTTCCTTGATCGTTTCCACCGCGCGCAGGACCTGGTCTGCTCCGGCGGACTGTTCATCCGAAGCCGAGCGAATCTGTTCGACCGCCGTCGTCAGTTCTTCCATAGCCTCGGCAATCGATCGAGATACTTTTGCCTGCTCGCGCGTAGCTCGACGCACCTGCTCGGTGAGCTCGCTCATGTGAAGTGCGCGCTCGCCGATGTGGCGCGAAGTGAGAGCTTGCTCGCTGGTCGCACGCTCGATGCCGCGTGCTTGTTGCCGCACCAGATCGGCGGCCTCGAGCACCGTGTGGCTCTCAGCCGCCTGAATCGCCGTCGAGTCAGCAATCGCTCTAATACGGGACGACGCGGCGTTCGTTTTGTCGCGTATCTCCGTGAGCAGCGCCGCGGCGCGGGATGCCAGATCAACGCCCTCATCCGCGCGCTGTCCACCAACCGCGACGCGCTCGATCGTCTCTGTTACGTCTTCGCGCACCGCTTTTATGACCTCTTCGATCTCCCGAGTCGAGGCCGAGGTGCGCTCGCTCAACTCCTTGATTTCGTCGGCGACGATGCGAAAGCCCCGGCCTTGCGTGCCCGCTTGCGCAGCGAGTATCGCCGCGTTCAACGCGAGCAGGTGAGTCCGGTCTGCAATCTCATTTATGACGTGGGTAACCTCTCCTATCTGGTCGGACCTCTTGCCCAGCCGGGTGATGGTTTCGGTCGCGGCGTCGATGGCGGTTTTTATCTTGGACACGCTGGCGGCAGTCTCCCCGACGAGTTGACTGCCTGAATCGGCCGAGCGTGCAACCTCGTCGGCGAGCATGGTTGTTTCGTTGACCGATTCGCCAATACTCCGCGTCGAATTGTCGATCGCCTCCATGGCGCGGGCGGTCTTCTCCGCCGACTCTGCCAGCGCCTCTGTAGAATCGGCAACCTTACGCACGGTGGTCGCCATGTCTTCGATGGCGATCGCCGTCTCTTCGACAAACTGCGCCAGCTCGTCTGCGTTCTCGGACACCTGGTTGATCGAGGTCGCCATCCTCATCACCGAGCTGGAAGTCGATTTAGATAGGTTCGAGAGAGTCTGCAGATTCTCTCCGACCGAGTGCATCGAAGCGTTGATTTCGGCAATTGAGCGCGAGGTCTCTTCGACTGACTTGGCTTCATCAAGTACGCCGGCCGAGAGCATCTGTGTTCCACGCAGCACTTCTCCGACGACTGCTTCGATTGAGTCAGCGGCGCGTTGAAGTCTCCCGACTATGTAGCGCAAACGGCGGGCTAGCCCATCGAGGTTGATGAGCAGTTGTCTGTCTCTTCCGGCCAGCTCCAGGTGCTTCCCATTGGCGAGCACGCTGAGATCGCCCTGGGCTATGTGAGCCAGCGCTTCGAAGATGCGCTCACCTGAGTCCTGTGCCTCACTGTCGCTGGCGGAACGAGGTTTGTCGCTGGGATTGCGATCCAGGGCTACTGGTCGCGCGTCGATAGTTGTCTGGCGCGGGTCCTTCATAATCAAGTAGTGGTTGGGATTGAGCCATTATCGTACCGGCTGAGGTGGGGCGAGTCAAACAATCGCGTTGCGGCGGGCCATTCGGATACACGGAACTGGGTTGGATGCCGCGCGGTTTGGATGGCAACTGCTTTCAGCCGCGTGGTGCTTCAATTTCACCCTACGAACCGAGGCGACAGTTCTCTTCGACACCACCGGCTTCAGCCGCGTGGTGCTTCAATTTCACCCTACGAACCGAGGCGACAGTTCTCTTC
>JBBPIG010000027.1:44913-45101 GCA_038040445.1 Acidobacteriota bacterium
GACACCACCGGCTTCAGCCGCGTGGTGCTTCAATTTCACCCTAGGAGCGGCCCGGCAACACTGGATCGTAGGTTGAAGCTGATCCTCCACGCGGCTGAAGCCGGTGGTGTCATCCGCGCGCCGGGCCATGCCTCGTAGGTTGAAGCTGATCCTCCACGCGGCTGAAGCCGGTGGTGTCATCCGCGCGC
>JBBPIG010000027.1:45201-91599 GCA_038040445.1 Acidobacteriota bacterium
TCGCCGTAGGTTGAAGCTGATCCTCCACGCGGCTGAAGCCGGTGGTGTCATCCGCGCGCCGGGCCTCGCCGTAGGTTGAAGCTGATCCTCCACGCGGCTGAAGCCGGTGGTGTCATCCGCTGCGCTTGCCTCGCCGTAGGTCGAAGCTGAGCCTCCAAACCCTTGGCATCTAAGGTATGCGCCAAAATCGATGCACCCTTTCTGATGCAGCCCATTGTTCTGAACCCCGGCAACAAGTAAACTAACCCCGCCGAGAGAATCCACAAGGAGGCCATATTGAACAAGATCGAACGCGTCACCGGTGCGCTCAATGGAGCAGAAGTTGACCGCCCCCCGTTCAGCTTTTGGTATCACTTCGGGCTTCAGCATATGCCGGGACGAAAACACGCAGAAGCACAGATTGATTTCTATCGCGCGTACGACTTGGACTTCTTGAAAGTGATGAGCGACTATCCCTATCCGTTACCTCACGGCCTTGAAGCCGTCGAGACCGAAGAAGACTGGAGAAGGATCGAGCCCCTCGCTCCAGGCAATGAATGCTGGAGCGAACAGCTTTCGGCCCTCTCGATGATCAACGACGCGATAGGTAGAGAAGCGCTGTTCATCGAAACGATCTTCAGCCCATGGATAACTGCGCGGAGGCTTGCGCGATCGGGTGGCCTAACCAGCGCCCGGGAACGTTATCCCGAAGCGCTGCTTGGGGCGATGGACGCCATTGCAGAGTCGCTTGCCGGCTATTCGAAGCAAGCCCTTATGCGAGGGGCTGCCGGTATCTTCCTCTCGCTCGGAGCGGCTACTGATGATGTGATGACCGCCGGCGAGTATGAGACGTGGGGCCGTCCGTTTGATCTCAAGATCCTTGAAGCCGTCAGCGAAGCGCCATTCAACGTGTTGCACATTCACGGCAAACGAATCCACTTCGATTCGGTGATGGACTATCCGGTCAGCGCATTGAACTGGTCCCATTTCGCGACGGATCCGTCGCTCAGCGAAGGCAAGAGACGATCAGGTAAGGCAGTACTGGGTGGAATTGATGAAGCCGGCGCGAGTCACGTCTCGGCGTCTGAGATAGGTGAACAGGTAAAGAACGCGATTCGCGAAGTGGGAACGCGAGGTTTGATCGTGACACCGGGATGTTCGGTCGCCACGGACACGCGAGAGCGGAGCCTTCGGGCTATTAAGACGGCTGTCGAAGGCAAGCGCTGAACCAGCGAACTGATGATGGTCTTCGGACTCCTTGATGAAAAAGAAGAGGCCGAACTGGCACTTGAGAATATCAGCGCGTTTGCGGACTGCGAGTAGTGGTTTCACGAGGCAAGTCTTTTGCGACTTCCGGTGGTAGCTCAATCGAAACGAAATACTTCTTTGGATAAAGGTAATCTTCACCGGTTTCATCAATCACTCGGATGTAGTTATTTGCGGCAGCGCGTTCATCCGGTAGCACAGCGTATACTTTGCGCACCTCGAGCGACTCGGGATAGCCGCCATCGTTAATGCATAGCACGTAAGAGCTAATTTGCTGATCGTTAGTCATAACAATTAATCAAGATAATCTTTGATCTTTAGTTTCTTGCGCCCGATTCCGTGTGCTTCATACCAGTGAAGCTCAACGCGGTGAATTTGTACCATTTTCCAGGCGCACGGTTGCAATCCCTTTCAGCTTGCGCCAACGCCCCTCGCCAAAACCTTTCCGGAGACGTTTGATCTCGTGGATGCGCGTCCCGACACCAATAGTCTCGATCTGTTCGATTCTGCCGATGATCTCAATCTTCGCCCACGGAAAGACCGTCCGTCGCGTACTTCCGTACTCAGGGTCGCACCTTTGTACCAAGTCTCCATCGCCTACGTCTCCTGTTCTCTATATAGCGAATGGCTAGGCAGGCGATTCCGAATCTCATCCCGAACACTTCGAGTCTCACCTCTTCAGGTCGCTTCATAAATGACTATTCCGTACTTGTTCGCGGGAAACGCCAATCCACCGATGACGTTTTTTGTCTCTTCGAATCGCTCAGGTTCCACGGGGAAAACATCGACAGGAATGCCAGGGCTTCCCAGCCCTGCACGCAACCGAATACTCTCTTCGCGCGCATTACCGAAACCTTGCTCGATCACCAGAAGATCAAGGTCGCTGTCAGGGCCCATATGACCTGTAGCCGCTGACCCGAATAGGATGATTTTTTCCGGCCAGGAAACGGCCAGGACGCGAGCTACCACTTCTTGAATCAGACTCTCGTCAATATACATCAACCTTCCCTCGGTACTGCTAATAGCAAGCATCCAAAAGCCTCTTCTCTTCCGAGTCCTTAGGGTAATAAGATTCGAATCACTGAACTCAGCCTTATCTTCAGATATCTATTAGGGTTAATGGACGGGGGAACCTTCTCTGGGGCGGAGATAGCTGACTTAGCTAACTCTGGATAACCCATTACCAGTTATAGCCGTAGCCAGTTGGCTGCAGGGTCGTATTGCAATCGGAACTGCTCTCAATACCTCTCTGGGGCTCGGACGCACCGATAGCCTGAGCTTCGATCGATGAGGGCAACGGGCGGTGACCGAAAGAAGGGATTCCATGTTGGCTTCGGATTTCGGACCCAGGTGATAGGACGATACTTCTCGGATGAAGAGGCCCCTTTTCAGAGTGTTGTTTCAAAGATGAGTTCAATAAATGAGAGAGGAGTTTCAGATATGAGTGGGGAGCTCCATCGCAAGAACCGGAGGATTGATACTAATGGCTCAGAGCAGATGTGCGTTTTCAATTGATGATGAACTAGGAGAATCAAATCAGCCAGTCACTCGCATAGACAAGTTTGTCAGCAACCACTCGCACGAATTGGTAAGCCGTCGCCGCTGGTTTCACCAGCATCCGGAGATCGCATACTACGAGGAAGAAACGGCTAATTACATTCTCGACCAGTTGAGACAACTTGGAGTGCAAGCGATCACTCGCGCAGCCAAAACGGGAGTTATTTGCGACATTGGAGTTGGCTCGCCGACAGTGCTCTGCCGCTTCAACATGGATGCACTACCGATACCCGAAAAGACTAGTCTGACCTACTCGTCACTAAACGACGGATATTCTCATGCATGTGGGCATGACTTCGAACTCGCGTGGGGCCTGATGCTTGCGAAGTACTATCAAGCCTACCCGCCTAACGGCACTGTGAGACTCGTCTTTCAACCAGCGGAGGAAGACCCTGGTGATGATGTAGAATCGCGGACCGGAGGACAGTGGCTCGCACAGCTGGGCATATTTGACGGGGTTGATGGAGCGTTCTCGTTGCACGTCGATCCCGAGCTACCGGTTGGCACTCTCTCGATAGTCGAAGGTCCGGTTACGGCGTCAGCATTTGACTTTGACATCGCTATTCGAGGGAAGGCATGCCACGCGGCTAAGCCGCACCAGGGACTTAACCCGATCCCTTATGCTGGAAGAGTCATAGATGACCTCGCCGCTTTGGAAACGGGCCTTAGAGCGCGTATCGGTGAAGACGGTTTCGTTCTCATAACTCCATCTCAGGTGGCCTCTAGGGTCGATCTTGACTCGCCTGAAGCAGGCTCCAGAAACACAATCCCCGAGCATGTTTTCATCAGCGGCATCACCAGAGTCAGGCCTCCACAAATGCAGACGGAGCTTTTGGTTGGGCTCGAGCGGATTTGCGAGAAGTACCGAGACCTGATCGATTGCTCGATAAAGGTAGTAAAGAGAGCTCCAGCAACCGTGAACGACAGCCGTTTGGTGCCGTTCGTACGCGAGGTCGGCAGCAGATTAGGGCTCACGCCGGTCGAGAAAGTAACCAGTTGGCGGGATGACGCCGGCTGGTGCTCTGAGAAGGCGCCGACTGCGCATGGATTTGTTGGGGTCGAAACGGACAACCAAAGCGTGCTGCATTCGCCGTACTTCAATCCAGACGAGCGCGGGCTACAGATCGGATTGAAGGTGCTGATCGGGGCGACGGAGTTGTTTCTTGCGTCGCCAAGCAGTGGCCGACTGTCTGCCGCACTCGATAACTAACGAAAGGGATTACTCAAATGAAAAACATTAGAAATCGAAAGCATCTCGCTACCTTGCTGCCTCTCGTGGTTCTGTTAGCTGTTTCGATCATTCCTTTTTCTGGCTGTGACAGGCAGAATGCAGGACAAAAGCGTGAATCGCTGCTTGATAAGATTCTTCGCGAAAAGAAGATACGATGCATGTACATCAACTACCCCCCCACGATCCAGGTGGATCCTAACACCAAACAACTTTCTGGTATCTTCTATGATGTCGTTAAACGATTCGGTGAAGATACAGCGCTCGAGATTGAATGGGTTGGGGAGACAACTTGGGGCACAATGATTGAGGATTTGAAGAATGACAAGTATGACTTGCTTGTCACTGGAGTCTTCCCGACAGCCGTCAGGGCAAAAGAATCTGCATTCACGAAACCGATCCTTTATATCGGCATGGGCGCGGTAGTGCGAGTCGGCGAAACGAGGTTTAAGACGGTTGAGGATTTCAATAATCCAAATGTCACGATCGCGACGGTTGACGGCGAGGTTGGCGATGCTTATGTCAAGCAATTTCTGCCTAAAGCTAACCGACAGGCAATTCCAACCGGTGAAATCCCACAGGCAGTCGACCAAGTTGCTTACAAGAAGGCTGACGTAGCCATTACCGACATGTTGAGCGCCGGGAGGTACGTAATGCAGCATCGTGACGCTGTATACGATATGTTCGCAGATAAACCCATTCGCGTATATGGCGCTTCAATGATGACGAAACGTGGGGAATTTGAGTTTCTTAATCTGCTGAACGTAGCGCTAGACGAGTACCTCAACTCAGGCTTCATTGATTCCCTGGACAAGAAGTACAAGCAAGCTCCCAACGAATGGCTACCCGCAGCAAAGATGTTCGGACAGACAGAGAAAAATCAATAATCCTCATATAACACTTTCGGGACAGCGCCTGGCATTACTTCAGTCATTGGAGGGTGGTTCTGCGTAAAGATGCCGTTTTGTGACCGACCGGAGATGGAACTAAGATGGACGTGTTTTACGCGTATAGGGAGGCGTTCCTTCAAGGTTTTCTGATAACAGTCGAACTGTCAGTTATTATGATAGTCGCTGGCACAATTATCGGAATCCTGTGGGGAATACTCGCGACGAGCCGTTTCCCGCTGCTCAAGTATGCAGCGGTTTGGAGCTATGAGATAATCAGAGCTGTTCCCGCTCTCGTGCTCTTATTTTGGTTTCACTATCCTTTTCAACGGATTCTCGATGTATCAATCGACCCCTTCATCACGTCTGGGTTTGTTTTCACGATCTTGAACGCATCGTACATCGCGGACTACGTGAGGAATGGAATTCTGAATGTTCACAGGGGGCAGGTTGAGGCTGCAGAGTCGCTTGGGATTCCGGGTGCGACCATTCTGCGTCGTATCACATTGCCCGAAGTGCTGCGGTCATTGCTCCCCACGTTTGTTGGACAGAATGTTCACATGATGAAGACGATCCCTCTCGCAAGTATGATTTCTGTGGGCGATTTATTTCGCGTCGCCCAGCAAGTGAATGCGTACACTTATAAGACCGTAGAGGTTTATTCGGTGGTTGCGATTGTCTTCATACTGATGATTCTTCCTCTCACCTTTTTTGGCCGGCGGCTGGAAACGAGCAAATGGTTTCTCAGGAGAACAGCGTGACGTTCGACGTTGAAAATGATGTCGTTGTCGACGTTCAAGGTTTATCGAAATCGTTCGGCGATAAGCATATCCTCAGTGACGTAGGATTTCGCATTCATCGCGGCGACGCCGCGGTTATAATCGGTCCGAGCGGCGGCGGCAAAACCACCCTTCTGCGCTGCCTCACCCTTCTTAGTCAACCTGACGAGGGAAGCGTCAGAATCGGTGACGTTGCGTTCACCATGAGACAGGCCGACGCTGGTGGAATAGGACCATGGTTCGGACTGAGCAAGCTACTTGCCGGCAAGACTGCCCTGGAAAATGTTTATCGAACTAACGGCAAGTCACGAGACAGACTCTCGTCAGAGGAATTGCGTCGACTGAGGTTGCACTGTGGATTTGTGTTTCAGCAATACAACCTCTGGCCCAACAAAACCGGCTTGGAAAACATCATCGAAGCGCTGGTCGTCGTAAAGAAGCTCGCGCGCGACGAAGCCGAGAAGCGGGCGATTCAAGTCGCCGAAGAACTGGACATCACCGACATACTCAAGTCTTATCCTAATGCGATGTCGGGAGGCCAACAGCAGCGGCTAGCCCTTGCACGCACCTTGGCGATCGAGCCAACAGTCCTGCTTCTGGATGAAATAACCGCAGCCTTAGACGTCGAGGTCGTCGCGGACATACTTTCCGTATTGACGAAGATCAGACAACAAGGAAGAACCATGGTGCTGATAAGTCATCACCTGGAGTTTGTAAAAAGAGTTGCAGATAGAGTATTCTTTCTCGCCGACGGTAACCTGCTCGACTGTGGTACGCCGGAAGAAGCGTTCGAGCATCCACCAACTGAACGCTTGCAGAAGTTCCTCGGGCAGGTGGTGGCCACTCACTAGTTCAAGAAATGGGGTCTCCTCACATGGACCCAAACGACTCTTCATCGACGAACCTATTCTCGGAGAAGGACCGCGCCCTGTTCTTCGCGGTCACTCAGCGACTCTGGGATCTCATCAACAAAGACACTAGACGCACCACCCAGGAGCAATCGCAAGAAGGCGAATTGCAGCAGTATCTTGATGGGAAGGATGCCGAACGTGAGTTTATCCAAGCGAGAGACCGGCTCCAAATCTACGGCGGGGCGCTGGCGATCTGGAACGAAGTTGACAGAGAGTTGGTCCATGTCCAGGACAGAAAAGATTACCCATCAAAGTATCGGAGTTCACTTGAGGCGTGCTCCTGCGATCTAACCGAAAGGATCTTTCGTAACGGCAATTGGGAGGTCAACCCTTTCGATGAAGTTGTGAATTTCATGTTCATACGATCTAGGGGCAGAGAGCATTCGGAAGCTCTTCCGGAGTTCCTAGAGGAATTCCGACTCGCTCCAGAACATAGCCGGATGAGCCAGGTAGAGAGAAAGTACAGGTGTATCTTTTGCAGTGATGGCGAGGTTGGCGCTGGTACCCTGCTTCTAAGGCTCACAATGGCATACATGATGGCCTCCGGCCTGTGCGGGAATGACATTGACAGTTTTCTTTCGTCGACCTTCGTGCGATCCGAGGACGGATACGAAAAGCTAACGTTTGATTCGTGTGCTTCCAGCCCCGCCGAGAAGTGTAGGGATGACGGAATGATGGCCTCCTGCCATAGTCTTCGGGAAATAACGTGCAAGCAGTTCCCGACTGTGGATGTTGCGAAGCCGGACTCTACTGGAAAAGGGCGTAAAGACAACCTAGAAAAAATCAAGAGCAAGTATGACGAAATCGATCGCGCGATCTACCCTCCAGGTGGCCACACCATTTTCCGGGAAATGGAACTGCACGGTTTGATAGAGCGTGATCCGGGCGCGACCGGTGTAATGGTCGAGATCACAGAGCGTTACGTCAATTTGTGCCGCTTCATCTTCGGGCAAACTAATGACAGAATCAGACAAGATGCCAAAGCCAAAGACATGGCGGTTAAGTGGCGTCACAGGAAGCCTGGGGACAAGCCGGAGGACCCTGGAGAAGTTTGTCTTTGGTTTGATCGATCGGATGAAAAAGAAACCCTGAGCAAGCTATCGACATACCATAGCCTCAATCGCGATAGGGAGTGTCTTCGCCGCTATACTGAACGTGAATTTAGTGAAGACACGAAGGCGATCACCTTAGATGCATTTGAAGAGCAGATGCGCTTTATCTGTAAAGTTCTGCTGCTATCTATCGATGTCGAGGCGTTTGGCGCCACGCCCGAGCCGAGGACAAACATGAAACGCGTGTTGGGAACGATCGATGAAGTAGTTCGTTTTCCAACTTACCCGTATTTTATTTGGCGGCTGAACGGAGTCGAGTCGAGCGAAACGAAAACGCGGTTGGGGGGAACATCGGCAATGGCACACATCGCGTTGCAACTCGGGCTCACGCAGACAGGAGCAACCTATAAGGAAATTGGATACCTCCTAGCCGGCATTCGGAACGTGTACGAAGATCCTGAAGGCAATCGACAAGTCATTTCGATCCACAGTGACGAGACTCAGCCATTCAAAGAATTGGTTACGAACATTCGGGCGCTATTCCTCCCTTTGATGTCACCGTTGATGGATAGAATCTACTACGGCGAGATTCTAAAGGATTCGGAATGGAAGGATGTCGTGTTTCAATTAAGTCACTCCATCAATAACGACATGATGCAATTGCGGACGAGGATAGCATGGGCCCATCACAAGACTAAAAACATCCCGGGTGGTCCCGCCGAAGAGCTAAGGCTTGCCTCAGAGAGTGCGCAAAACGCTTCCGACTTGATGGATCTCCTAGTGGGATATCGAAGGCTCTTCAGGGAGGAGGGACTAACGAAAGTCGAATTGGAGAAACAGAAGGAGGAGAGGAATGCTTTTCTAAGCAACAAAACAGAACGCTTAAATGTCAGGGACCTCGTGCGAGAGACGCTTCAAACCCTGGCCGGGACAACCAAACTCCTCCGACTCAATGTTGAGAATCATGGTAACGCGATCAGGAGTTTGATTGAGGAGAACTTGGACACGTACACTTCCAACTGCGACGACTTTGCGCTGTCTTATTGGCGAGCACCAGTACGCTTAATTATCCTGGATTTGTTCAAAAACGCTGTACGCCATACTAAACCCAATTCACCAGAGCTTCGAATCGAAGGCAGGCTCCTGGATGATGGATGGTTCTCTCTCTCACTCGCTAACAACAAGCGGATGACTCAAGAGGAATGGAACTACTGTGAAAACGGGATCGAAGCGAGAGGATTCAGTGCCTCCATCAAAGTGGGAATGAAAGTAGTACGTTGGTGGGCGGCCGTGCTCGGATGGAAAATCCATTTCGAGAACCCCTCGACCCATCAGGAAGACTGGACGAGGTGCTCGATAAAAATCCCTCCTGGAGGGGCTATTTCATGATCACGATCCATTGCTTAGACGACGAGCTCAACGTTGGGGAGGGGTCGGTCCCAATGTTTCTCGAAATGGCGTTCGGCGACGGCTGGGGTACAGACTTGAAATACGAATCGTTCCAAAACGCCGAGCAGTATTTCTCCAAGATAGGAACGGCGACCCAACTGCTGCCCGACATTCTACTCTGCGATATCGATCATTTGCTCAACCAGGAGTTGGGCGACATCGTTTACCAAGAGAGGCACTACGATAAAAAAATCGCCGGCGTACCTGTAATTCGCAAGACGTTTGACCTCGCTGGTATGGCAGGTAAGTATGTCGAAATATGCTTCCTCACCGGCCACTACTTGGATAGTCCTGCCCTTTATACAGAGATTCAGGAGTTACTGAAGGAAAACATCATTACTGGTCTGGAACGCCAGATCCAAAAGCAGCATGCGATCCCGGATATATCTTCTAATTGGGCGGACAAGCATCAGAACCAATACACGCTAGACAGAACGCTAAGAATATTGTGCAGGAATGTCGGCAGATCAGTTATTAGACGTCTGCGAGACTACGAAGTCGCCCCAATAAGCAAAGCCTGCTATGAGGCTATGAATGGGGGGAAAAGCATCCTACAATTCGGCGATAGTAAGTTCAAAGTAGCAGGTTCTTTTTGGACGATCAGGCAGTTGTTCATAGGTTGGTGGGACACTGCGGGCACAATCACGACGCCGGATCTGGCCCATCAGATTCTCTTGGAAATAGGGGGTCCTCTCTCAAGCCAACTCACGCATCAACTGCTGAGAAGTGGCTGGCGGCATGGAACGCGAGAATATAGCCGAGCTTTTGCGGAGCGCCTGAAGAAGGCGACTTTCATCTCGCCAGGTGCCGCCCCCCAATCGATTGCTGTGGGGAGTCATTCTTCCTCCCCAATTCTGAAATTGTCATTGGGGGAATCCGTAACGACCTGTGCAGAGGATTTGGTTCCTTCTCTGCTGGAAGGCGGCGTCTCGATCAGACTAAAAGACTATGATGTCCATCACCTGTTTGCCAGATGGAGAGAGATCTTCACGCAGCAGCAATTCCCAGATGACAGCACGAATTTGGCCTGGACGTATGACCACGCGAAGAGCATTCTGAGATTCCAAAACAGAGTAAGTTTCACCCTCGACATCCCAAATTGGGATGGAGGCACGGACGGGCCGATCGAGAATCAGCCTCGTGCGGGAATGATGTACTTCTCATTGAGAGAGATCTTCGACATTGCTCTTCGCGTCGACACTCGAGCATACCCGAATGAACCTCAAGGTCGGAAGGTGGATTCCCTCCTTCGAGAAATTGCGAGTCACGCATTTACGGATGAGTCGACAAGCAATCAAGTGCTGTGTCGACATACTCTAGAGGGCGATTGGGCCACCGAACCCGTGTTGGAAGGGCTAGAAGCATCCAAGCAGTTAAGGCTACAAAGGGACAGAGGCTTTCGTCTGTTCGTCGCGGACAATGGGGTAGGAATAGATCCTCGAGAAGCTCAGTTCATTAGTCGATGGAACCGCCGAACCGGGGGCCTTTTGAGTCACATAGTACCGAGAGCGAAGAATTGGTGTTCATTCTTTAATGCCTATTCGGAGCATAATGGCGAAATATTCAAGATTGATTTTTTCCGTTATGAGCCAAATTACGAGATCCTCGATTCTGGTTGGCCTTCGACCGTCCCCGAGGAGATTAAAGGGAATCATCGTGGAACGTGTTTCGAATTCGTTTTCATAGTTCATCGCGACGAGGTGTTGTATGAACCGAGTCTTAGTCGTTGACCACACGGAGGGAACCTCACACGAGGTTGGGTGGAAGTCTTTCAATTGCGCGAATGGCGCGTCCGTTTCACTAACGTTTTGCACAAGCTGGCAACAAGTAACTGATCAGAACCTGCTGGCTTCTACGCGTTATGAATACCTGGTTGTTCATCTCGCCGATTATTTTGCAACAGCGTACTTTTTCAAAGACTTTCTGTCACTTCTCGATGGCGTCGCACGCGAAACGCGCGATGAAGGCACAAATCAGACCTGGTACGAACGAGGGACACACTTCGATGCTGTGCTAGGCTTTGCCGGGGGCCCATACGCCCTGCAGGATGTCCTTGGATCTGTGCGAGTTCCTGAACCTTCAATTCGTCGGTTGCATGAGAAAATGAACGCCGGCACCTTCGAGTATCTTGCAGGTGTCGAAGAAATCAAGTCGCGCCTTTGTTTCGACCCCGTGCTCGAAGCAAAGCTGGAAATCCTACATATGTGCCTTACCCCTGAAGGCTGCTCGCGGCTAATGAAGCAGCATGCAGGAAGCTGGGGACGTTTCGCCTCATTACAAATTGAGGTCACCCGTGAAAATGGAGAAAAGACTTTCACCGGCAACCTTGCCGATGCGATAAAGGAGCTAGCCCATCCCGAGCGAGATTGCTTCAGTCCCGAGTACGTAGGCATTCTTTCCGAAATCCGTGATGCGCTACTCCCAATCTCCAAGCCACGACCGGAGTAGCGTAGCCAGCGGCCGAGCGCTCATTCGGCGTGGACTATCCCCCTTCCTACTATCGGTCACCGGCCCGTTTCCTCGATGGCAAGGAGGCTAATGAAGACTATCATCATCGACGACAATGAAGACTTCGCCAAGAGACTCATGGAGAGACTCGAAGGTGAGACCGCATTGATCGCTTGCGGAGATACCCATGGCAGCAAAGAGGAAATCGAGGGCTTAGTCAAAGACGAGTTGGACAAAGCGAAAACAGAGAATGAGAGTGGCAACCTGAGAGTGATAGTGAATCGGGAACTGAAATCTTGCGACCTCAGGCGACAGGACTGCGTCGGCGAATCGATTCTTTCAAATCTAGCCTGGAGATACGATTTTCCCTTCTTGATGTATTCTTTCCTTCCGCCGCGGCCGGACCAGGTAAACCAAACTATTCCGTTGCCGTCAGGAGCATTCCGCCGGTTGCCTTCTCCCAGTGCGCAAGAATTGTTGGACCTGAAGATAAGTCAGTGCCAGGACTACATCGCTCGGGCTTTCCCAAAGATGCAACACGGGTTCAAGGCGGTGAGCCCGGCTGCCGTTAGTGTCGTGCGGCTCGCATACGGCGCCGTTCTGGCAACAAGAATCAAGAGAGATGACCAGTTCAAGAGGCTAGACGATATACTCTTGCAGTTCTACGCAGATGAAACTCTCGCCACAATCGGGGAGTTTCTGGAGGTACTCAAACGTCTCGTGGGATTGTACAAGATGAAGGCAGGGAGTCAGCCATCTGAGGTCGAGGCCAGCAATGCCGATCGCTCGCGCTCCGTGTCTTCTCAGGTTGTAGTGGTCGATGACGACGCGATCAACATCGACGGGAGATCACAGTGGGCCGCGGTGTTGGAGTTAATGTTCAAAGAGTATGGAATCTCTTTCTCGAGCATCTTACCATCGGAGATTGGAAGCGATGCATCCAAAAAAGCCCTAATGAAGGCGAGCTTGATCCTATTGGATATTGATTTCTCGGGCGACCCGCAATATGGAGACAATTCGCAATTCGGCGGCCTCAAGCTTCTTAAAAAGTTTTGTCAGGAATTGCCTCACATTCCTGTCGTGATGATGAGCAGATATGATGAGGTAAGTTTGTATGAGGAGTGCCTTCGTCTGGGTTGTTATGCCTATTTGACAAAGGACTGGGGCTCCTACAGCCGATTCAGGGCCAAGGATTCCGAGCGAAAGTGGTTCGAAGAGTGGGATAAGGCCATTACAACGCCCCTTCGGTTCAACCCGTTCTTTAAGGATGCTGCAATGCTTGATAGAAGGGGCTTGCTGCAACCTCAGGAAATCGAAGGTCTCACCGAGGCATTGAAGGAAATCAAAGCGCCGAAGGAGCATACCGCCAAGTCGCTTGCTTCCTTCTTCGAGACTTTCGTCGTGGCGTATCTGTCGTCGCGAGGCGAATACACCGGGCAAGTTCTCTACGACTCGGTGAGGAAGGTCGAAAAAAATGAAAGCGGCCTGCGTGTTGGTCAACTCCTTCACGTGATGAGGAACAATATCGTTCACGGACTGGCACACATAGACAGTTTTGATTCGTGGCTGTTTCTTGTCCTTCAAAGGGTTTTTGTACTTAGGTGCTTTAAGCACAGTTCTTTGAAGGATAACGCCTGGACTGAGGCGACATTCGATGAGTTTCTACGGCCATTTGGTCGCTACGATTTCACTTCGGATGAGTTCTTCTTCAAGAACGAGGAGGGAAAGACAAGCGAGATCAATCGACTATTCCTGATACGACGCAATGAGTTGCTTTCGGAGATCACCAAGAGGAGTTCTCTTGATTACGGTGAGTTCCAAGAGCAGATCAACGCATTCATCAGATGCGTAGCGGCGACCTTTCCGCGACATTTCCTAGCCAAAAGGAATGCACCGTTATGTGAGATCGGAAGGTCTCCGACAAGAAAGTTGATAGGCTTAATAACAGCCCGCGTCACTCGTAGGGGTAAGCCATTTGAGCGCGGTTATGAGGTATTCGGGTCAGTTTGGTGGCTTGTCGAATGCTATTCCAATCTGGGAGGGCACACTCGAAATATCCAGGACTATGAGCGGAAGTTGCTATGGTTCCTCGCCGCGAGATGTTGGACTTGGTACTATGGGGTGCTCCTCGGGACGCCGAACGAAGCGATGTTCTTGAACGCGCTCGACGAACAGAATCTCTCGCGGGAAATCGCGCTCACGCGTGCCGATGAGCGGCTGGTCGATCATTTTCTGCGGCGCAACCTGACTGATTATGTTCCCGCCTATTGCCTCTTGGTCGCAATGACGTCGATCAGCAACTTCACAAGTGAGAGAAAGAGTCGACTCTTGGACGAGATCAAACGGAGCCCAGTTCCGGAATTGACGCGCCGTGAGATCCAGACAGTGGAGAGTGCTATCGAGGACGTCAGGGGTTCGATATCAAAAAGAAGGGCTGAAAAAGAGGAGTATGAAAGAGAGCAACTCGATCTCACGCGAGGAGCGGCGGCTAAGAGAGTCGCCGAGTTCCTCACTGGTCTGGAATCGAAGATAGCTGACAGCGACAAGGATATCCAGCAACTCAACGGGCGTTTGGAAGGGCTGGAGGACGAGAAGCGTCTCATCGAGAGACAGATCAATGATCGAGCGCGGTTGAGCGATACACTTGAAAGGGTCGAAGACGAAGAAGCGAATCCCCCCAGTCATATGGGCCGGGTCGAGATGCTTCAAAGCCGCATCAAAGCCAAGTTCTCAACTTTGAGGCGAGTCTTCAACGTACAGTTAGACCCCGAGATATGGCTCGCCGGCGCAGGAAAGGCCAAGACCTACATAGAGGTTCGAACGGCGATCGATGACCTTAAGACGGCCCTCAACGACGCGACGATTGAGCGGAAATGACGACTTCGAAATACTTGGTGCTTTGGAATAGCGGTGATTTCGCGGACCGACTCCGGAAGGTTTTCGGCCGCGAGAACGTCTTGACCTCAACCGCCGAAATGGCGGCGGCCATTAACCAGACCGGGGTCGCCGGCGTCATAGTACTCGGTGAGCTGAATTGGGATCGCCATAGACCATCCGACTTGTACGGGATCGAGTACGCCAAACGAAGCCTCAGGGCCGAATACAAGATCAGACACCCGATCCTCTTTGTCTCGTTCCTGGATCTCAGCGAGATAGTGCGAGATCCCAAGCGGGAAATAGTCGTTGCGGTAGGCCACGACTTCCTGCGACTTCCTTCATACCCCGCCCAGTGGCAAGAGAAAATCGATAATATGCTGCCACTGACGGACCTTCAGTTCACGGACGTCTTTAACAATCTTTGCAACTTGAGGGGCCTGATCGACGAAACTATTCATCGAGTTCAGGGTGTCTTTCGGACCTTGTTATCCAAACCAAATCCAGATTCCACTACTCTTTCAGCGATGAGGGACCATCTGGAGAGTGGCTTGAAGAAAATAGTCTCCTTGTTGGGCGATGCCAAAGACGCCAAGTCGAGAGGACAAGAGGTCATTCAGCGTTTTGAGAAAGAGATTCTGGATCAGGAAGCTTTTGGCGATTCGCTCGACTTTCTGTCAAGAATCGGAGAGGAGCTAAAGTCGCTCTTACCTGAAGCAGAGGGGACAGGAGAGAGGGCGGATGGCGAGACTGCTGCTCAACCAAACACTCCCTGGAAAGTGCTACTAGTGGACGATGAGCCTGACGGGCTGAATCTGATTTTGGGAGCGTTCGGTCGAAAGGGGATTGACTATGTCGTTGCGAAAAGCGTCAATGAGGCGGAGCGAATAATAGAACAGGATATCAACAACCAAATCGTTGTCGTTGTCTGTGATTACAGGCTCTACGAAGTCAGAGGCGGAATACTCAGGCAGCAGAGTAAGCAAGGATATGATCTTCTTTTTGACCTTTCCAGAGGAGATCGCTTCACCAGACTTATTGCGCTCAGCGGGTTGAGCAGAAGGTTTTTGTTGGAGAGTTTTCAAAAGTACCACGCACGCGTCGCTATTTATTCCAAGAACGATCTCCGCAGTACCGGTGCCACTAACATTTTCGTCGATAACATTCTGGATACCGGCAGTGAAGTATGGGAAGCGCTGTGCTCACAGCCCGAAGGCGGTGATTGGGAGCATTTGAGGCCTTTCTATGTTGCGCATCGTGAGTCCCATGATTATGCCTCAGCCGAGGAAAAAATCAGTCAGCGTGCCCTAAGATACGTTTCGCAGATCGATTCAATTCTGAGCTGCTCCGACCCTGAACTGTTGCTGAATCCGTCATTGCCGCAATTGAAGGATCTTCAAGCGAAAATGGTGTCTAAGGATCCAAGGAACCCTAGGCACCTGGAGGTATTCAGGACCAAGCTCGTTGCGCGGAGAATTGCATTATGGCTTTCTTTCGTAAAAGGGTTCAGTGCGGTCCGAATTTATGCGGCCTTAAGCGGCGCGCTGGACTTAGCAGTTCCATTAGGCCAGATTTCAAACGAGTTGAGACGCAACGGCAATCCCAAAGAATTCGATGCCAACTCGATAGAAAGCAGGAGCAGGGAAAAGCTGGAGAACAAGGCCAAGACACTCATTAATACGAACCTTGCCCTAGCTCTCTCAGAACTTCCCTCTGGCATACTTGTCGAGGAGAAGAGGTGGTTCGAACACGATATCGGAATCAGCATATACGCCGTGCAGGAATTGTTATCGCAAATTGCCTACCACATACAGGTTGGATTGGAGTACTGGCTTGAGGAGAATCCAAATCTTGTAGAGCGCTTACCGGGACTAGGTGAGATATTCGGAAGAACAGGACACCTAACAATCGGGAGCTTCTCGAATGCCAAGCGGACTTTGCTTTTGATCAACAATGCCATATCGGGTAAGGACGACCGCAAGCGATTTGGCCAGTTACTTCATGAAATAGAGACGGTCATCAGAACTGACAAGTACTGTGTCCCTTACCTGGAAGGGTTTTCTAAGTATACCCAAAGACTCGTGGAGTCGAACATCTCGTAGGAGCTGCAGCTTTATTATGCCAAGAGACAACCCCGGCAATCTGTCTCCGTCGAAGATCATCAACGATCATTTCTCTCGTCTCTCCGAGGAGGACTATCTCGAGGTACAAGGTGAAGCAATCCTGTTCTTATCGAGGGACACCGGTCATAGCAGCCTTAATCAACCCATATCAGAAGAACAAGCTGCTCTTCTCAAAAAGCACCTTTCTCGATACTTTGAGGAAAAGCAGAGGGAACTGTTCGGAAGATCTTTATTCGGTAGGTCAGGCGTCAGAACTGTTTCAGATTTTAGAGATGAGACAAACGAGAACACATCTGATGAGGAAGTAATCAGTCGTATTTCGGGGCTCGCCCAAGACGCCGATGGAAGGATGATAAGCCTCGAAAAAGGACTTGGTGATGCAAACCAAGCGCGTAGGGAAGATTTCTTGCAATCGCTCGATCTACGGAGAGAGCAATTGCGCGAAATTCTTCCTGTGATTGAATACGAAGCTCTTGAGATCAAGACGCAAGACGAGATTGACCGGCAACCCCGATTCACTCTTGGCTTTGATCAAATTGGTTTGCAAATGCTCTTTCGCCGGGCTTGCATTCGCATGTTGTGGCATAGCCAGAAGACGAAGTAGTCGAAACCCATTTGTCCCCCGCTATCCCTGGACTCCTTTGCTTGCCAAAATTCCCACGGTTGTTAATCAAGCTAACTCTAGAAAACCCTCCTCACGTCATGAGTGAACCGACCGTTATGCGGAACGCAGGAGGCACTGAGGATGAAAATAGCGTTAAGGATTACAAAGAAATATTGTAGAGTGTGTAGCCAAAGACGGGCGCTTTTCACCTATAGGGGAGCGGTGAAGTTTCGCAAAGATCACCAACTTTGCTCGCGCTGTTGGCACAGCCTTGTGGACAGCACGCGCATCGTCGAGAGTTTCGAAGTGATCTAGGCAAGACTGCCCATCCTCAACATTGGGGCGGCCCAGCGATAATCGGAGGACTTATGTTTCATCAGTTGAGATTCTTCCTATTGGCCCTGGCATTGTTAGTGCTTTTCCTAGCCCAGGCCTGCGTGGGCACGAACAGAGGTGAGCCCCCTGCAAAGGCGGTCACGAAGAACGGCCCAGCTGTTAAGGTGGCCCTATTCCTGGACCGCACCGGATCCTGGTCCGAGATGCGCATTAAGCCCGTGGCCGCCGAGGACATCAAACCGTTGCTCGATTTGATTGCCCAGACGGGAGGCGAGATCGCCTTTGGAATCATCAGGGAGCAAAGTAACCGGCCCCTCGTGCGAGCGCGTATCGATCCTCCTCCCGTCAAGCCGGAAGAGCCCAAGAAGGGCAATCCCCTTAAGGACGTCGAGGAACGAGCGAAGTATCAAACGCTACGGGCGAAATACGACGATGACAAGCGACAATGGGAGAGCGACAAGGACCAGAAATTGCAGAGATTCCTCGCGGAGATCAAGCCACTTGTCGATCAGGAACCTGACGCAAGGGTCACCGATATCTGGAACGCCGTTGCGCGAGCCGAGCTGTTCCTTCTCGAAAAGGACTCCTCCGCCGCCGCGTCCCAGCACTCTTACTTGGTACTCATAACCGACGGCCTCGAGACCGCAAGTGGGAAACCTGTGGTTCTCAAGAGTCAGGCCAAGGTAGTGCTCGTAAACGGAGCGGGCAAGATCGGCGCACTTGAGCCGCTCAACCCGATTCGATTCGAGGGTCTTGAAGCTGCGATGAGGTGGATTTCCGCCACAGAGCTTGGAGAAAAGAAAAATGCAGAATACACGCATTGATCGCGCAGCCCAACTGGACGAGACGCTTCGTCAACGGGAACGGGAGCGCCTCAGCCAGTACGGCACCGAGCTTCACGCCTATTCCCACGATGTGTCGAAACACCAGCGCAAGTTGAATCAGACGTGGGAAGATCTCGATTTCTCCGTCAAGGTAAACGCAGTGCTGGCGTTCGCCGACGCCAGGAAGATCGCCGGTTTCGTTGTCGTACTGATGGCGGCCCTGGCGGCTTACCTTCTTGACTACATTATGCTGTCGTCGGTGAGCGAGTACTTCGCAAGCCGCGTCTACGACAGCGAATCTCTGAAGGCCGCTGCAAGAGTCATCGTCCCGGCGGCCATCATCACGCTCGAGATGCTGATCTCCACCCAGTGTTGCTTTGCGAATCAGCCCCTTCCGCGCAGTCGCAGTCGTGTAAGGTGGGGGTGGGTGTTTCTCGGCCTTGTCGTAGGAGTCGTCGTTCCGTCGATGTTGATAGCCGTCTCACTTGCCTCACAGCCGCAGAATGCTGACAATGCAGCCAAAGCCGTCTTCACCTGGGAGACCATTGGACTTGTAGGCCTATCACTAGCCGTGCACGGGGCCATACTCTATGGAGGAGCGCTAGCGCTTGAGGCCAAAGCCTGGGCCTTGGTGCGAATCAACCAACGCCTATTGAGCCGAAGAATCGCCAGGTTGGAGAACAAGCTTGAGGACGCGGCAACGGCCCTCACGAATGTGTTCTGCGAATACGTCGACGCCCTTAAGAATTACAACGCGCAAGTTCAGGCGGCGAAACGGCTCCCTGCCATATCGCTCGATGCGCAAACCAGGGCGCTGCTCGCTGAGAGGATGGGGAGGGACTTTATGTCCCGGCAACTCTCCTTCGACCTTGATTGGAATTCGGCCTGGCCAGTTTCACAGCCGGACGTTCTCGGTCTTCCTGGAAGCACGCGATCCGATCGAACTGGGGAAGCCGGCATGGTTACCTAGCCCGGCGACGAGCTGAGATGCTTGACCTGAATGATATGACCCACTTGTCATCCAACAGAGGCGACACCGTCTCGTCGCCTCTGTTGGATCTGGTAGGAATCCGGTTGAGAGATCGCTATGAGATCGGCAGTCGGATCGCCCTCAGCCTGTATTCGGAAATATTTATTGCTACAGACTGGGCCCCGCAGAATGATTCTCAGAGAAAAGTCGTCGTTAAAGCGCTCAACTTGGCCCTCAATGGCCCGCTTGACCCAGACCTTGAGCGAACCCTGATAGAAAACATGGCGACCGAAGTTGCTGCCCTGCAACGCCTCCACCACCGCAACATAATCCAGCTGATTGAGTGCGGCAATGACTTGGACCGCAATAGTCGCTCATACTTCTATATTCTCCTTGAGTATATGAAAGGAGGCGACCTCGCCAGCTTGTGCCGCAACCAACCCCTCAGGCTGGAGCGCGCACTGTTCTATTTGACACAAATCCGTGACGCTCTGTCGTATGCGCACGATTCCGGCGTTATTCATCGGGACATAAAACCGCAGAACCTGCTTCTGTCCGGCGACAGAAACGTCGTCAAGCTGTCGGATTTTGGGACCTGTCGCTTAGACAGGCTCACGGGCGCTATTACGCAGGTCGGCACGGCTGACTATTCACCACCAGAACACTTTTCTCGCGCCCAGGAAACATCTGCCTTGACCCCGGCGAGCGATGTCTACGCGCTGGCTAAGACTTTCTGGTTCCTCATGAGCGGAAGGCCACCGAGCCGATTCTCTCAACGAGAGATCTCAGAACTCCCAGATACTGTAATAACTCACCCTTGGGCAACGGCCATACTGGTGGTCTTACGAAAGGCGACGCGCGACCACCCACTGTCGCGCCATCAGTCAGTTAACGACTTTTGGGATGATTTGTGCTATGCAGCTGGAGACTTGGCCACGATGTCCAGTTCCTCGCGTTCAACGCGCTGCCGCCCAGGCGTTGTGATAGATATTGGTCGGTCACCCCGAGAGAGAAATCTCCACAGAGAGGAAGGCTTTCCTCAGATCCAGCCTCATCGCAGAGAGATCTTGCACAAGCTCGCGCTCAAGTTTTCGAGCCTTCGAAAACGATTCGAAAGGGTGCTCAGCAATAGCCGAGTCCCGCAAAATGCCCCTTTGCCAAAGACGTTAGTAGGGCAGGTAGTGATTGTATTCCTGGCGGTACTGCTACTTTTCGGGTCATATCAATTCATCAACGCGCGCCTCCGCGGATCTCCCCAGACTTCAGTCAGAAAGAAATCTGACTCGTCTCAGGTCAGGCGCACCGGCACTACAATTACAAATGTCAACATTCGTCCAAACCCTAGTACCGACAACTCCCCCGTAGGGTTGGCAGACCGCGGTTCTCGCGTCCAAATATTACGCGAAAGCGGAGACCAGAAATGGTATGAAGTTGTGGTTAACCCTTGCGTTAGCACGAAGGCGGATCAAGAGTCTGTATGTCGTGGATGGGTTAACAAGAGATTCCTCATACTCTATTAGTTTCCGGGCCAGCCTCTTCAAAGAGAACAACTGCCACCATCGCCGACTCCATAGCCCACCCCGGAAGACATTTTGCAGTCGGCAACCGCGTTGACAGTATTCATCTGGGCACACGAGTTCTCGCTCCCGCGCGAATTGCGAGATCGCCCTTTCTTACTACATTATTCAAAGGGGGCCTTCGGCAGGCTGAACCCAGCAACGGAAATGTCGGCCCTTTGTTTGTCCTACAATCTTACGCGATTCAGCTCTCCGATGAAGACCCGAAGGCGGCCCGCTCGGCGGCGAAGTTGGCGGCATCGGGCCTGGGGGATTGTCCGGATGCTCGCCACTCGATGAGTGGCGCTCGACCTGACTCGCGCTAGCCCACTCGGGTAGCACGGCTCGGTCTGAGCTTAATTTGTTTCTCACGTTCACGTCCAGTTGTTGCAAGAGACTCATGCCCTCACCTACGTGCTCATCCTGCGCGGCATGGGCAGAGACCTTTGCGCCTTTTGTTCGATTCGCTTCGTTGTTCGAGGTCTCGAAATCGCTGATCGCCGCAGTCAACTCCTCCAGAGAGTCTCGGGGCAACTCCTCGCGAATGAAGTCCGCTTTGAGAGGAGTCGCGTTGGCGAGAAAGGAGCGAGCCGCCTTCAGCAGGTCTTGAGCCGGGAATGCGAGGGGCATTCGGAACTTGTCCTCGAGTCCCGGCGAGCGCGGCGCCAGCACACGAGACGTGCGATTGATCGCTTCCAACTGAGCAAGTAGCGAATCCCGGGCAACGCTTTTGGAAGCGGACATCTGCCGGCTTGCCCGCGTATCGGAGTCGTGCTCGGTGGCATGAGCCTGGATGCAGGCGACTGTGGCGTCCAAGGGCAGTGAACAGCTCTCGGCCCCGCGAACCCGCCGGTTAAGAGTCGCCGTCAATGCGTTTTCTTTATTTTTTCCGGTAAAGAGTTAACCCCGCAAAGCGGAGCGACGAGGGTCCGGAGATAAACTGATCCGACGGACCGCGGCTGAAGGGGGTTCGCTGTTTGAGTTCTAATCAATTGTTAACTATGGGTGAAATGAACCACGGGTTGGGCAAAACAAACGGGGCCGACTAGCGGCCCCGAGTCAAAACAAACCTGAGTATTATCACTTAAGGCGACATCGCTGTGCCGTCGAGGAAGGCTCGCAGCCTGCGAGAACGGGAGGGGTGACGAAGCTTTGCCAGCGCTTTCGCTTCAATCTGTCGTATTCGTTCGCGCGTCACATTGAAGTGCTTTCCGACTTCCTCAAGCGTTCGCTCCTCACCGGTTTGATCGAGACCAAATCGCATCTTGATGATTTCTTTCTCTCGCGGCGTTAGCGTCGAAAGCACGTCCTCAGTCAACTCGCGCAGATTGTTGGTTATCGCGGTCTCGGCCGGATTGGCCGAACGACGATCCTCGATAAAGCTCGCGATAGTAGTCTCGCCATCATCACCGATAGGCGTCTCCAACGAAATCGGCTGCTGCGCGATCTTCAGCGCCTTGCGCACTTTCCATGCCGGCATGTCGACGCGGCGCGCCAGCTCTTCGTGAGTCGGCTCGCGCCCGAGTTCTTGAACCATTAGCCGCTGCGTGCGCAGAATCTTGTTTATGACCTCGACCATGTGCACCGGGACGCGAATCGTTCGGCCCTGATCGGCGATCGCACGAGTGACCGCCTGGCGAATCCACCACGTCGCGTAGGTTGAGAACTTGTACCCGCGCCTCCAATCGAACTTCTCAACCGCGCGCATCAACCCTATGTTGCCCTCTTGAATCAGATCAAGAAAATGCAGCCCCCGATTGATATAGTTCTTCGCTATCGATATGACCAGGCGGAGGTTGGCTTCGATCATCTCGCGCTTCGCCTGCTCGACTTCAGCCTCAGCCGCGATGATGGTTTGCTGAGTCCGCTTTATGTCAACCGAAGATGCCGCATATCGCCGCTCCGTCTCGCGGGTTGTCTTGCGAAGCGAGCGCTGTTGACGCTTGAAATCGTCGATGTCCTTCCGTCGCTTAGATTCAAGCGCGCGCTCAACTCGGTTGAGCTCAGCTTCGGTAGCGCGAACCTGCTTGACTACGGCATCGATCGCCTCCATGAAGCGCCTTCGCGTTTCGGCGGTGAACGAGAACCCGCGCACGCGTTTTGACATCTCGATGAGGTTATGCGCGTATTGACGACGCAACCTCTTGCGCTTTTTTGAAGATTTAGGCTCCGCTTCGATCTTGGCCGAAAGCTTTACGAGTTTGTCGTGAGCTTTGATGATCCATTCAAACTCGGCCATTACGTGCAGGCGAATTTCTTCTCGCTGCTCTTCCAGAGCTTCTTCGGCTTCCGGGTCAGTTGCTACATCGACTACATCTTGAGGATTTATTTCTCCCTCGATGAGCTGATCATGGAGTCTGCTTATCTCCTCGATCGTGATAAACGACCTCGAAAGGGCCTTGTAGATGCGCTTGTTTCCACGCTCGATTCGCTTAGCTATTCGGATCTCATCTTCACGAGTGAGTAGAGGCACTGAGCTCATTTCGCGCAGATACAGGCGCATTGGGTCCAGAGACTCATCCTTACCGGGTTCGAGGTCAACGTCGACTTCTTCCGACGCCTCTTCAGCGACCTCAGGAGTCTCCTCTTCCTCAACTGTGACTGCTTCCCAAAGCGACTCAGCTTCATCCTCGTCGATTTCCGCAACAATGCGCTCGATGCCACCGGCCGGCGCAAAGTCCTCTTGGGCCTCTTCGGGAGAAGTTACGAGAACATCTTTATCCAATCTGGCTTTCATCTTGCCTTCCGTAGTTCGCCGTTTCACTGGTTCGAACTAAGAGGCGCCGCCGTCGGCGACGCCTCAGTGAAGCAACCAAAAAGTGGTTGACACCTTGAAATGCAGTACATAGTATTGGGTTTTCCCAAACTAGTATAATACACCATAATCGGCTGTTTATCTAGATGCAATAGGTGAGCCCTCGGATGTCCGCGAGTCAAGGCGTAACTCATTAGAAAGGTTTGGTTTACGAGGTTTTGAACACTGAAAAGGGTCTGAAGAAGCGACATCAACACTAGAGTTCTTTGCCCGCGGCAAGCGAATCCACCTGATAGCACCCGTTCGGTCCTCGTGGCTCGGCCGATCGGAATCAGACCCGACCTGTTCAAACCAGGAGCTTTGCAGATCGGCTGAGCCTCTCAGTCAAGGTTCACATTGCGAAAGGTTCACATTGCGACTATACGAAATCAATACTCGCGTCCATTGCGCCCGCTTTGATCAAGTCACAGATGCTGAGTTGACAGAATTGAGGCAGCTTGGCTTCGATGCCGTGTGGATGATGGGGGTGTGGCGGATTAGCGACGGAGTAAGAAAGATATCGAAGCTCACCTCAGAGGACTTCGAGGGCTCGCCTTACGCAGTACCTGTCTATGAAATCAACCGCGAGTTAGGCGGAAGAAGTCAGTTTGTCCGGCTCGTCAAGCGCGCGCGCGATGAGGGTCTATCGGTCATAGTTGACTTCGTTTCAAACCACATGGCGTTGGACTCGCCTTGGATTACGCAGCGCAGCGACCTTTTCATCCGCAGCGATGCAACCGCGCGAAAGCAGTCTACACACGAGTTCTTTCTGGACAGATCCGGCGAAGTAACGGCTTTTGGCCGCGATCCCTACTTCGCTCCCTGGCCTGATACAGCGCAGCTTGACTACGCAAATGGGGCTTTAAGAGCAAGAATGATCGAGGTGCTTAAGCGTATCAGCCAGTTTGCGGACGGAGTGCGTTGCGACATGGCGATGCTTGTGCTCAAAGATTGCTTTCGCCATTTGTGGTATCCGTTAATGTCCGACTCGTCATTCGATGAGAAGATGCCGGGTGAGTTCTGGGACGAAGCGATCAGCGCGATCAAGAAGGTCCGTCCCGACTTCAAGTTCATCGCCGAGGCGTACTGGGATAAGGAACGCCAACTCCGCGGGCTCGGATTTGATCTGTGCTACGAAAAGAAGCTGTATGACGGACTCGTCGCTCACGATCTTGGGCGGGTCATGGAGCGTCTCCAGAGGGACTCTGATGCGCTCCGCGGCTCGCTCTATTTCATCGAGAATCACGATGAGCCCCGGGCTGCTTCGGTGTTCGGCAGATCGGATAATCTTGCCGCGCTGGCTCTGATGCTATCGATTCCGGGATCGGTGTTGATACACGAAGGCCAAATGGAAGGAAAGCATGAGCGGCTGCCCGTTCAGCGAATCAGACCGCTGACAGAAGAACCACCGGATTTTGCGCTGAGAGAATCCTACATTCAACTTCTGAAGATCACTCGCGATGATGTTTTCAGGAAGGGCGATTTCCAACTCTTCGACCCGGGTGTGTATGGAGCAATAGGCTTCATAAGAAAAGATCAACAACGAGTGGTTGCCTATCTAGGACAAATCTCCGAGGCGTGGCACCGGTTCAACGCACCGCCGATGAACCTCTCGCAAGTCGCTCGCGAAGTTGGCGCGCAAAGCCAACTGCGTCTGACCAACCTTCTCAACGCCCGGACAATCACGGTGCAAGGAACCAACGCCGGGTTCCATCTGGAAATGAGTCAATTAGGTGTTGAGGATGACACCAAGTTTTGCTTGCTAGAAGCTTCCTCTGCTTGAGACTCCTGACTTAACCCCACCATACAACATTCTCGCCGGCACCCGTAACATCCGCAGCTTAAACGCACAGGATCTAATCCGCGAATGGTGAATTGTTTGTTTCAGGAGTTACGTCATGACTTATGCGCGAGGCTACTCACTGTGCCACCCGCAATAAGACCGGATGCACGGACTGCTTCATATTGCCTTGGCGGCAAGCAGCAGTAAATGAGAAAGCGGGCTCTGTTATTCGAAGCAAACAAACGGGTCGTGGCGCGATTCACTCGAGTTGATGATCGCATTCACCCTCAGGAATGGGGATTCTGTGCGTAGTCAGAGGGTAATCGCTCGGCGCCGCGGGCATATGGCTCGTTGGGGCTGGCGAGCGCCCTGCGTTCAACCACTAGATTTCACCGCGGTGCGTGCTTGTCCTGCCGCAGAGATGAGTTGCACCGGAGACAAGGCTGATCATTATGGCAACTTCAATCAGAGAAACCTCTCGAAGGCTATGGCTGCCGTTCGCGCAGTTCCTCATAACACAAACGTCAATAAGAGCGCGAGTTTGCACGATGCGCGCCGCAATAATCGGGGCGCTTGTTGTCGGCGTGATGGCTTATGCTCCTGCGCAAAACGCCCGGCTGGTGCGCTCCGCGGACGCTTCACAGGATTGCCCTCAACCCGGCGCAAAGGTTGACTTGGCTTTCATCATCGACCGATCGGGCAGCCTCGATGTGAAGGCACAGGGACAGACGTACAACGTCGAGATTGAGGGTGTGCGCCGCGCGATCCTCGAGCCCAGTTTGATCCCTCGGGACGGGTCGATAGGCGTTGCGGTTTTCACCTTCGCTGGAGAGCCATCGCTTCGGGTGCCATTCACCGAGATCAAGTCGGAAGCAGATGCGGTGGCTTTTGCCGCAAAAGTCGAAGCCTTGAAGTGCGTCGCTGCCGAAACGTGTCCTCTAAAAGGTCCGAACCCGGAATCGAACGCGGGCCTGGCGCTGCTCGCCGCAAATCAGCACTTGAGCGATAACAAGAGAGCGGGCGCTCGCCGTGTGTTGCTGATGTCCACGGATGGCGGATTGACGGACCCGGACTTCGCGGAAATAGCTTCCAATCGAATACGTGAGGAGACTCGTGGAATCGCATCTGAACTGGATGTCATCCTACTCGGACTCTTCGCCAAGCCGGACGCCAGTGCGGATACATGCCCGCCCAGGGACGCCGGGGAACTGGACGCCGCCAGAGCTAAAGTCAAACGGATCGTATTCCCAGAACCCGATAGCGATTTGCCTGGCGCGAGACTCGACATAAGCGGAGGCGCCTGCAACTGTCCGAATGCTGTCTTTGGGTCTGACTGCGAACGCCAGGTTAGGGACTTTGTTGAACTCACGCGCAGAGTGCTCCGAAGCCAGCCGGCGACTCGTTTCTTGACGGTGAACACCGATGCGGATACCGACCCTGATACGCCGGTGATAGGCGGCACGCTGTCACTCAGGCAAGCAATCGAGCGCGCCAATAGCAACGGCGGCGCTACAACTATCACTTTCGACTCAGGCCTCAAAGACAAAACCATCCGGCCTCGTGTTCCACTGCCTGCGCTGACCGCGCCCGACATCAGGATCTGCGGCTGCGGCGAGATGAATTGCGACTACTTAATCGATACTGAGAAGAAATGCGACCCCTTCTTAACTATTGATGGGAGCCAGACTGACACAACGAAAGGCGAACAGCATAGCGATGGGATATTGATCCGCTCAGACCGAGACGTAGTGCGCGGTCTTAGGATTATCAATTTCGCTGGAGCTGGAGTCGGCATCAAGCCGATTTGCAACCGCGGTTTCAACCGGATCGAGCGCAACAGATTTGAGAACAACAAGAAGGCAGGGGTACGCGTCCTGGATTCGCCTGCGGACGCGGAGGGAGCATTCAGGCACAACACCGGCAACACAATTTCGATGAACGATATTCTTGGGAGCGAAACGCCGATTGATCTCGCCGGCGATGGCCCGACGCCCAATGATCCCGGAGACCCGGACGTGGGACCGAACACGCTGCTTAACTTTCCCGACAACCTCAGCGCCGTCGCTCCCACATCCGACGTTTCCGCGACAGCCAATGGTGTGACCTTAACCGGCCAGGTCAACGGCCCAACCGCCGCCGGTGCAACGGTCGAGATATTCGCTATCACGAGCTTCCGGCCAGTACCAGGCGGGCGAGTCATTGACGGCGTGATCTTCCTCAAACAAGCAACGACCGACGCCAATGGTAGCTTCACCGTCACGGGACTTGCCGACTCGCCCACCTGTGGCTACACCGCCACGGTAACAGATCTGGAAGGGAACACTTCAGAGCTGATGTTTCCGTGCGGAGGCTTTCCAAGAGCGAAGGTCACGAATGCCAATTTCAACGTGGCGGTCCCAAACCAGCAGTCACCGCAAGAGGGGACATTCACGATTGAAAACACCGGGTGCGCTCCTCTCGCTGTCAGCTTCGCATCGATCACGCGCGATGGATTTCCCAGGAGGCGCAGCAACGACGAAGATCGGTTCTCTATAGCGTCGGTAGGAGTCGGGCCTGGTGGCCGGACGGCTACAATTGAGGCCGGCCGGTTCCAGCAATTCACTGCGTTGTTCAACCCGACGATTCCAATCGCCGTCTCGGCAGGCAGCGCGAATTTATCCTCGCTGGTCTTGCCTGAAACAACCAGGTCTACAGCGACACTCAACCACAATGGTTGTAGTGTTAGTGATAGAACGATCAGTCTCACCGGTCGTGTCAACAGTCAGGTCAAACTGATTGATCCAAAGAACCCGCAGAACGCCGATGCCGTGGTGACGCTCGAACGGTTGGGAGATGTGTTCAGGGTCACGTTTTCGCTTTACGATTCGAACCCGCAGAACATTGATAGCGTCACCTATCAGTTTCTTGACAGGAACGGGAACACGGTGCCGCTTGAGCAACCTCTGCGTGATCTCAGCAAGGTCATTCAAGATGCGCAACTGATTCCCGGCCAAAGTTTCTCTGTAGTGCAGGAGTTCTCGAACGCAAGCACAAAGCGAAATCGGCGTGCCGTGTCGGTGGTTGTGACGGTGATGGACAAGAAAGGAGGGAAGGACTCGGCCTCCGGCTCGCTGTCATCACTGACGGGCGCGGTTAGTATTCAGGCACTGCTCGCGCCGGGAAAAGCATTGGTGTTGCCAGTCGTAAAGCTCACGCCCGGCCTGGATAGGAACGGCTCGCCCCTAAGATACCCTTCGAGCCCCAAGACGCAGTCGTTCGCGGCAGTCGCGCCCAACGCGGGCGCGCGGAAGGAGAAACGACAATGAGATGCAGACACACTGCAACCGGCTTGTGCCTGATTCTTGTTTTGATTTGCGCTCTGGCCCCAAAACACGCGCGTGCTGATGAGGGTAGCCAGGCAAAGTATCGTCGACTCGACGCAAACCTAACGTTCGGCCCCATCGGCAAGGTCGCGTGGAACTCTCTCGGTCGCAGTTCGGTCGAGATTAACGGCCGGATGGCTCGCGCCGAGCAGGTCATTTGGAATGGTGATCTGATTGAAGTGACCGGCGACAACAGTGCCCGGGTGTTACTCGATTCGTTAGGCCAGGTCGCGCTCAAGAGCGGGGCACAAGTTAGACTTGCGACGACAATCGCGAAGCTTGCCGACAACTTCGCTCGCCCGGTGCTGGTCGCGGAACTCGTTAGCGGGGACTTGGCGGTGAACCTCCAACAAGAGGCTGTCGCATACATCGAGGCCGGCGGATCGGTATTTTCCACAACGCCCGGAGCGCGATTTCGCATCGGCGTCTGGGAAGGCCGGCCGGTTATTGAGATGGCGCGCGGCGATGTGAGCATCGAGCAACAACGACGGACCAGAATCAAACCACGCGATGTCCAGGTCCGGCCCGGCGGCACACTTGTCGAGGTCGCAACCGTTGGTGGGGTCTCAACCGTTCCACTGAACACCAAGACGAATAAGCGCACGCCAGACAGAATCCGATGGATGAAGTCTCTCGAAGCGGGCGGGGGAGGGACATTCACGTTGGTCGCATTCCGCGGCAGTCCGATTGGGACCCAGACCGCACCGGATGAGACGCCCGTTGGTAATAGATTGGTGAAGTTCGATGTCGTGCCAAACAACCTTGCCACCATTCAATCTACCAACATTACTAACGCGGATGGCTATGTGCCTTATACCTTCGTCGCTGGCGGCAACCCGGGCACTGGTCGAATCATAGCGACGATCGCGCCCGATCAAACTCAAGACCCAGCGGACACTATCTACGAAACGTACTCCCGGGATTTCAATATCGAGAAGTTAGGATTCTGGCGGCTGCGAACCAAGATCCTGATCGCGATTGCCGCCGTGGGAGTTGGGTGCGTCGTCGGCTGCCACCGGCGCAGCGGACCAATACAACAGCAACCGCCGCCAACAATCCCTTGATTGGAGTTTAGAGGTGAAGCAATGAAAAGACTGATTGAGTTTCCGTTGGAAGATGGCAGCACCATTGTGGTGGAAACGGATGATGCGCCGGCGGCAGGCACGGTACGTGGGGCTCACCCATCAGAAGTAGTCGAGAAGGCGAAGCAGACCTTTGAGGCCTCGTTGGAGAGAATCAAACCCGTGGCCGCTAGCATCATCGCTAAACTGCGCGAGCTGGGCGATCGGCCTGAACAGGTCGGGGTGGAGTTCGGAATCAAGTTAAACGCAGCAGCGGGCGTAGTGCTCGCATCCTCTGGGGTGGAAGCAAACTTCAAAGTGACGTTGACGTGGAAGCTGGAGCAGAAAGACAGCACGCCCTCACCCTAAGGGTAATGCATTGGAACCCAACGAAGAATCCAGCCCACGATAAGACGTGTGGAGTGAGGGCGCTATTGAGCGGACAGGCCGGGAAGGAGCGTGGCGTGAACGAGATTAAGTATCTGGATTTTGATCTCTTGATCGAGCGCGAGGGAGAGAGATACCAGGTGAGGGTCTACTCACCAGGCGGCGAGGTTACTTCGACGTTTGATAAGCCTTTCTCGGAAGAAGAGCTTGAAGAATTTCTGCAGCTCGTTGGCTATTCCTGGGAAGCTGTGCACGACGTGGAAGAGGAGGCCAAGAAATTTGGCGGTCGGTTGTTCGACAAAGTATTCGGCAGAAGGGTCTACGCCCGTCTGTCCGAAAGCATCAATGACGCGAATGACGAGAACAAGGGTTTGCGAATTCGCCTTCGTCTGAACGATGTGCCGGAGCTGGCCGAGCTGCCTTGGGAATATCTCTATGATACAGAGGTCGAGAGATTTCTATTCCTGTCGTCAAACACCCCGCTAGTGCGCTATCTCGAGAGACCCGAGCGCATCCGTCCATTTCGTGTGAAGCGGCCTCTGCGATTCTTGGTAATGATTTCCAACCCCGCCGACGGTGTTTACTCGCCTCTAAATGTAGAGAAGGAGTGGAAACAATTGAACGAGTCTCTCGAAAGCTTGCACAGCGAAGGACAGGTTGAGCTCGTGCAGGTAGAGGCTACGGCGTCGGCACTTCAAGAGCAATTACGGCGTGGGACCTTTCACATCTTCCATTTCATCGGTCATGGGGGCTTCGACCCCGAGTTCAAGGATGGATTCCTGGTAATGAGCGATAAGGAAACTCCAACGTTGAGCGGCGAACAACTGGGAAGGCTTCTCTATGACCATAAGACATTGCGTCTGGTTGTGCTGAACGCCTGCGAAGGCGCGCGCGGCTCGCGCTCGAACCCATTCAGCGGCGTGGCCCAAAGTCTGGTGAAATACGGTATTCCGGCTGTGATCTCCATGCAGTTCGAGATAACCGATGACGCGGCAATCATATTCTCTAAACAGTTCTACAAGGCATTGGCCGACTACTATCCGGTGGACGCCGCGCTGGCCGAGGCCCGCAAGGAGATCTCCAGGAGCAGAAAGCGCGTGGAGTGGGGGACTCCCGCCTTGTACATGCGCCCCTCGGATGGAGCAATATTCGCCGAGGGGGATTGGTCGCCGCCTCCTATAAAACTGGGATATCGAGGCATCATGAAGGCCATAACCCAAGGGCGGCTGGTCCCTTTTCTTGGCGCGCGCGCCAACCTGGGTGATCGCACGGGGAACGCCCCAGAAACCCTGTTTCCGCCAAGTGACGATCAACTAGCCGCGCGCCTGGCTGGGATTTGTGGTTCACCTGGTGAAGTGAAAGGACTGGTGGGCGTATCACAATTCTTCGCGCTAAAAAACTCTCAAGAACTTTCTTCCGAACTCTATGACGCCTTAACCGAGTATTTGTCCGTTCCATCCCTGCATGAATTGCTGGCGGACCTCCCCGGCATCTTGAAGGAAAAAGGTTATCCCTTTCCCTACCAGCTTATCGTGACAACCAACTATGACGACGCGTTGGAAAAAGCCTTCGTGAAAAAGAAGGAGGAGTTCGACCTGATCTATTACGAAGCCGAGGGCGGGCACGGTGGCAGGTTTTGTTACAAACCGTGGGGTGGCAGCGCGGAGCCGATCAAAAAGGCCAACAGTTTTCAACTGCCGGACTTCGAGAAACGAACCTTGATTCTAAAAATCCACGGCGAGGTTGATCGGTCTAATTCCGAGGGACGTAGGTATGCAATCACTGAAGACGACTACATCTACTATTTGAGCGGCAAGAGCATTAACCAGTACTTGCCGGCGCAAGTGATAAAAAGGCTAAAAGAGAGCCAACACCTTTTTTTGGGCTACAGGCTTCATGACTGGAACTTGCGCGTGTTCTATCAACGGATCTTTGGCGATGCCAAGCCCCCCGATTCGTGGGTTATTCAGTCGGAGTCGGAGAACGATCCCTTTGACGAAGAGTTTTGGAAAAGCCGCGATATGAAGATTGTTAAAGACAGCCAGGAGGACTTTGTTAAAGAGATCAAAAGACGGCTTCAGGAGCTAAAGCGCGTCGAGGTTGCGGATGAGTGAACGGACTTATCCCGCGTCTCCCTACAAGGGACTGGCAGCATACTCGGAAGAGGATGCCCCGTTCTTTTTCGGGCGCGAAGAAGAGCGACGAAACATCATCAGCAACCTGACGGCCTCGCGCTTGACATTGCTATACGGCGCAAGCGGCGTTGGCAAGAGTTCAGTCCTCCGCGCAGGCGTCGTCCCCGATCTGCGCCGGCTTGCGAGAAAGAACAGTGATGAAAGCGGCTCGCCCGAATTCGCCGTAGCCGTGTTCAATACCTGGCGCGATGACCCGGTTGGCCGTTTGACAGCCTGTGTTCGCGAGTCAGTCATTAAGACCTTGGACGACCAGACAGTTGACCAGGTGCCACCACCAAGCTCGCTCGTCGACACCTTTCGAGCGTGGACAAAACTAGTCGGCGGAACGCTGCTCGTCATCCTCGATCAGTTCGAGGATTTTTTTCTGTATCACCGGAATGAGAAAGGCGAAGGAAGCTTCGCGACTGAGTTTTCGCGTCTTGTCAATTGCCGTGACCTAAGAGTCAATTTCCTCATTTCGGTTCGTGACGATACGTATTCGAGACTCGACTTCCTAGAGAAGGACATACCTGGCCTCTTCGATAATTTCCTGCGCATTCCGTACCTCGACCGAGAAGCTACCCGCGCGGCTATTATCAAACCGATTGAACAATACAATCGATTCTACGGAGCAGGCAGAAAACGAATCAGCATCGAGTCCGAACTGGTCGAGGAAGTCCTGAAAGGACCATCCAAGGCAAAGGCCTTGCACAGCGACCAGGAGCAGGCAGGAGTCGCCAACGCAGGTGCGATCATTGAAACTCCATTCCTGCAATTGGTGATGACCTCCTTGTGGAAAGAGGAGATGCGGTTGGGTTCGACCACGCTCAGGCTGGAAACGCTCAACCGCCTCGGCGGCGTGGACAGCATCGTGGAGACGCATCTAAGCGAGGCGATGAAAAAGCTGTCGAGGAAAGAGCGGGCAATCGCGGCTTCCGTCTTTCATTACCTGGTCACACCGTCCGGCCACAAGATGGCCTATGCTGTTTCCGATCTAGCCAAGCAAGCACAATTGGATCAAAGAGAAACTACCGAGCTGCTGGAGAAGCTGGCGCGTGGGGACAACCGCATTCTGCGGCCATTCGCTCTTCCCGAACGTCAGGATGAACAATTCTATGAGATATCCCTCGATGTGCTTGCCACGCCAATCCTGGACTGGCGGACGCGCGCCGAAGAGAAGGCCAGGTTCGCTGTACGCCTGCGCATATTGACATTAGCGCTGATCGTGATGTCTCTGCTGACGGCCGCAGGGTTTGTGTACGCGAGGACGGAACGAGCTCTGCGTCGAGAAGAGGAGGCAAAACTTCGGGCAGTTAAGGCCAGTAATGTGAGTAGCCAGGTTCTGGCTCAGCTATACAAAGTATTAGTTGGAAGCGAGGACCCTGACGTCGCGAGGAAAAATGCGAAGGAAACGCTGGGCAAGCTCAACGAAGCGCGCGAAACCTATCGGATAGATGGGAGTCGAACGGGTGAAGGAATAGCGCTCAACAACCTGGCAGGGTTTTACCGTTTACTAGGCGGATCATACGCGGCCATAGAGGACTTTAAGCAGGCGGAGAGTAACTACCAGCAGGCGCAAGAAAACTACCAGCAGGCGCTTGAAATCCTGACGGATGCCCTCGGCCCGGACCATACGGAAGTAGCCACCAGTCTCACGGGCTCGGCGGTGGTTTACACCTATCAAGGTAAGTATGCCGAGGCCGAGCCGCTTCTCGAGCAATCGCTGATGATCCTAATCAACGCTTTGGGGTCAGATGACCGGTACTTGGCCGACGCAATCATGAACCTGGCCGAGTGCTACGAGAGTCAAGGCAAGTACTACCAGGCTGAGCCTCGATACAAGCGTGCGTTGGAGATTCGGAGGAACAAGCTTGGCGAGAATCATACCGAGTTGGCTGAGAGCTTATATCAACTGGCCGGGCTCTACTTTGAGCGAGGTAAGTACGCCGAAGCTGAACCGCTCTTCAAGCAGGCGTTGGCGATTTGGGAGCGTGATAAGTCGGACATCCGGGATGCTGCCACCAGTCTTGACGCTCTGTCAGCACTCTACCGCGAAAAGGGTAATCTCGCCGAAGCCGAGCGGTATCTGAATCTAGCCTGGGAGATTCACAAAGACTTCATAGAACGGGACAAATTTTCAGTTGCTTATCACTTTGAGAATGTGGGACTGCTATACGACGCTCAAGACAATCCCAACGCCGAGACGGCTTACAATGCCGCAGTTGTAATTTGGACGAGGGCCTTGGGTAAGAATCATCCGACCAGAGCGTTTGGGCTTAGTAAACTGGCGTCCTATTGCTATAAGCACGGCAGGTTTAGCGATGCCGAGCGGCTCTTCAGCGAAGCATTAACAATTCAGCAAGCCTTGCCCGATTCCCCTGAGCTTGCACAAACGTCATACGGCCTTGCGCGAATCTATACTGATCAACTGAAGTACGTTGAAGCCGAGCCGCTCTTCAAGCAGGCGCTGGCTATCCAGGAGAAGGCGATACCGGAGCATCCCGACTTCGCTGCCACGCTCGACGCGTACGCTGACCTGCTGAGTAAGACCGAGCGCAACGCCGCCGCCGATGTATTACGGAACCGCGCGGAGCAGATTCGGCAGAACCACCTGAAAGCAAATCCCAGGTAACTGATAAAGGCCTCCCTTGTCCCTTCGTACAAGTAGCGTTTCTTGACAATGCCAGGGGTGCGGATTATATTCGCCATCATGTCAGTAAAGCGTTCCCGCCCACCCGCGCGACCCAGGGTGCGTAGCACAACGATACTCGCAGTACGCAGAGATAATCGCGTTGCAGTCGCGGGTGATGGCCAGGTAACTTTCGATAAGACAGTAATGAAATCGGGCGCCCGAAAGGTTCGCCGCCTTTACAACGACAAGATCATCGCGGGTTTCGCAGGCTCGACCGCTGACGCCTTTACCCTGTTCACGAGGTTCGAAGCAAAGCTCGAGCAGTATCACGGACAATTGCAGCGCTCGGCTGTTGAGCTTGGCAAGGAATGGCGCACGGACAAGTACCTGCGTCATCTTGAAGCCTTGCTGATCATCGCCGACGAGAACACCTCTCTGATTCTTTCTGGCGGGGGCGACGTAATAGAACCCGACGACGGCGTAGTCGCTATCGGATCCGGAGGACCTTACGCCACGGCCGCGGCCCGCGCGCTGCTTCGCCATACTGATCTCTCAGCGAGGGACATTGTCCAGGAGGCAATGAAGATCGCCAGCGAGATTTGCATCTACACCAATTTCGACCTGGTAATCGAGGAGTTATAATCTAACAATCATCGCGGGCAACTGTATTCAGCCGCGTTCAGCTACATCACTATGGTCATCTATCTATCCGGTGAAGTGAAGGATCAACCAAGGCTCGACGAAATGACTCCCCGTCAGATCGTCGCCGAACTGGACAAGTACGTCGTCGGCCAGCACGCCGCCAAGCGCGCGGTTGCTATTGCGCTTCGCAACCGCATTCGGCGGCAGAAGTTGCCCGCGGAACTCGCACAGGACGTCATACCCAAGAACATAATAATGATCGGCTCGACTGGCATTGGGAAGACCGAAATCGCACGCCGCCTGGCGCGGCTTTCCAACTCGCCGTTCTTGAAGGTCGAGGCTTCGAAGTTCACGGAGGTCGGTTACGTAGGGCGCGATGTCGAGTCGATGATCAGGGACCTGGTTGAGATTGGAGTCGATTTGGTGCGCGAAGAGAAGATCGCCGAGGTTGCTGAAAAGGCGGAACAGAACGCCGAAGAACGGATGCTCGATCTGCTTCTACCCCGAACCAAACAGATCGAAGAGCCCGAGAACGATTCTTCCTACGAGCAATTCGAACGCACGCGTGAGAAGCTACGTCAGCAATTGCGCGAGGGACGTTTGAACGCGCGGATAGTCGAGCTTGAGGTTCAGGAGCGGGCCAATCCTGGGCACTTCGAGATCTACACGCCACAGGGCATTGAAGAGATGGACATTAATCTGCGCGACATGTTTCCCAATATGTTCGGCGGACGCCCTAAGTCCAGGAAGTTGAGCGTGGAGGAGGCAATGGAGTACCTCGTCCAGGAGGAAGAACAGAAGCTGATCGACATGGATCAGGTCGCTCGCTTGTCGATCGAACGCGTCGAATCAACGGGTATCATCTTCCTCGATGAGATTGACAAGATCGCGGGCCGCGAAGGCGGTCAAGGCCCGGACGTATCGCGCGAAGGCGTTCAGCGCGACATCCTGCCTATAGTTGAAGGTACAACTGTTAACACCCGTTACGGTATGGTCAAGACCGATCACATACTGTTCATAGCGGCGGGCGCGTTTCACGTCTCGAAACCTTCTGACTTGATTCCCGAGCTTCAAGGACGCTTCCCAATTCGCGTTGAGTTGAAGCCGCTCACTATCGACGACTTCAAGCGCATCCTCACCGAGCCGAAGAACTCCCTGGTGCGACAGTACACCGCTTTGCTGGGGACGGAGGGTATAGACATCAAGTTTGACGATGAAGCGATTGACTCCATCGCGCGTTTCGCCTTCTCGGTCAACGAGCAGACCGAAGACATCGGCGCGCGCAGACTTCACACTATTATGGAGACGCTGCTGGACGAATACTCGTTCGAGGGACCGGACCTTGAAGATAAGAACGTGAACATAGACGCTGCCTACGTCTACAAGCAACTGGCCGAGATAGTGAAGAACGAGGATCTCAGCCGGTACATACTGTGAGCCACATCCCGCTAGCGATTTGCTCCCGACGCGCGGGCCATCAGCTTATCAGGAATCGCTCTATTGGCGCCCATCCGGTCTCTTTGCGCGGCGGGTATCGCTTCCTACACCTCAATGCTTTGATTTGGGTTTTGAGCGCCGGGCTCGTCTGTGCATCGTGCGGAAAGGTTGGCGCGCCAGTCCCGCCCTCGCGTCTCACCGAACGCACATCGGATCTGACGGCGATCCAGCGTGGCGCGAGCATATTGTTGTCCTGGCCATCGCCCGCGCTGGTCCAGGACCAGTCAAGCCGTTTCTACATCTCACGCGTAGACATCTATCGCCTGAACGAGCGCCGCGATCAGGAAGCGGTCCTCGACCCAGATGATTACGAAGAGACTGCTCAGGTGATCGGCTTTTTGGATCGAGCCACAATTGAAGATCAGGCGAAGACTCTTGGTCATCTGCAATTCACGGATGCGGTGAACCTGACAAGCTCCAAACAGCTCGCGAACACGCGGCTGCGCTACGGTGTTCGGTATGTCAACAAACGTGGTCAAGTGGCGTCCTTCTCAAACACTGTAGCACTCGAAGCCGCGCCGGGAATTGCAATGCCCCCGACTGGATTGGACGCGATCGGGACTCAAGACGCGATCGCGATCTCTTGGAGTCCGCCTCCCGCTAACGTTGATGGCGTCACTCCCGCCTCTGTGGTCAGCTACAACGTTTATCGGCGATCGGCGAAGCGCGACTTCGGCGGCGAGCTGCTCAACGCCGAGCCGGTAACCGGCACAAGCTTCGTTGATTTCAGATTCCAGTACCTGATGGACTATGTTTATTTTGTGCGCGCCCTCTCTCAAGGGGCAAACGGATTGATCGAGAGCGCCGACAGCGAGCCGCTGCCGTTCGCACCTATCGACAAGTTTCCGCCCTCCGCTCCCGATCCGGTTTCAATCGCCTCTGCAAATGGAACCATCAGCCTGTTCTGGCCGAGCAGCCCCGAGCGCGATGTGATCGGATACAACGTCTACAGATCGGACGTGGCCGGCGCGCCTGACCCGAACTGGACTAAGCTCAACGATCAGCCCATTACTCCGGTAACGTTCAGGGATGATCGAGTTGTCATTGACCAAACGTACTTCTATAGACTAACGGCCGTCGATCGCTTTAATAACGAGAGCGCGCGGTCGCGCATCGTCAGCGAAACTGCGCATCCGTGATGGCGGACCCGAGTACAGGCTTCGCCATAGCGAGGGTTACTCGACTGAAAGGATGGATTGTATGCCTACCGTCACCTACGTTCTTGATAACAAGGCGGTCGAAGCCGATCCGGCCGAGACCATTCTTCGAGTGTCGCTACGCACAGGAATCCCGCATGCGCACGCTTGCGGCGGCAATGCTCGGTGTTCGACTTGTCGTGTTTTGATTTCCGAAGGGCTCGAACACTGCGTTCCTCGCAACGACAAAGAGCAACAGCTTGCCGACCGGCTGCACTTTACTGCCGAAATTCGATTGGCCTGCCAGACAACGATCAGCAAAGACGTCAAGCTCCGGCGTCTGGTCCTCGACGACGAAGATCTTCAACTGACCGACCAGCGAACTATGGGACAAGCGCCCACCGCAGTCGGTGAAGAGAGGCAGCTCGCGGTATTGTTTTCCGACATTCGCGGCTTCACTCCTTTCGCCGAAGAGCTTCCCCCTTATGACGTCGTCCATGTGCTGAATCGCTACTTTCATGAGATGGGACAGGTGATCAATCGCAACGGCGGGCACATCGACAATTACATGGGCGACGGGCTGATGGCTCTCTTCGGAATGGAAGACTCAAACGGGGCCGCGCTGCAAGCCGTCAAAGCCGGGCTCCAGATGCAAGCGGCGATGGAACATCTCAAGCCCTACCTTCAGACGATCTACGCCAAGAGCTCTAACATCGGAGTGGGCATCCACTTTGGCGATGTAGTAGTTGGGGCTATCGGCGCTCAGAGTTTGAAACGAGTGACCGCCATTGGGGATGCTGTTAATCTCGCCAGCCGAATTGAAGCCGCAAATAAGCAAGCCGGGACGGGGCTACTGATCTCAGAAGAGACTTACCAAGAAGTAAAAGAGCGCGTCCGCCTGGGCAAGACCATTCGCGTGACGCTTCCAGGCAAGACCGGTGAATTTTCTCTCCACGAAGTGGTCGGGTTATCAGATTCGATTGCGTACGCTTTCGGACGAGTAACCGAAAAGACAACCGTCTGGCCCTCGCCTTTCCTTCTAGTTGCAGCCGACGCCAACCCGAACGACTAGGCCAGCTACACAGCTACGCGTTGTCGTCCCGGCTTCCACGAATTTAGTGATCCAATGAAGCGTCCAGAAACTGCATTTCGAGTGGAGCCCTCTGGTCGCGAGAGTGGTAGTCTAAGCGGAAGGGTCATCCGATAACGCGGCATTATGTTCGTCGACGCAGCGCGCGTGCCACTAAAAAAAGCCAGTGGCACTTGCGCTACACGACAACATAATACGCGTTATCGTACGCCCCGATATTCTCCTCGCGCTTGCGGCGGAAACTGCACCGCCGCCGCGCGCTCCGGTTCCCCACCCCCCTGCGCGCCACTCCGGTCGCCGAAGGTTGTTGCTTCGCGACTCTCCATTGAGCCGGTATCCCAGATTTATCAGTGAGTGAAGTTTAGAGGTCTCGGCCCCTCGACCTTGATTTACCCTGTTCTTATCATTTTGTTGAGGACTTGGAGAAGTAGTTCCGACACTTTCGCTGTAAACTCTCCCGATTCTTACGGTTCTCTACGTACCCAAAGTACGCGTATACTCCTTCGTCGGCAAAGCGTCTCCTTACACTGGCCGGTAGCATCTCCTCGAGGGCTCCGCCTGAAATGCGCAGAAAGATAAAAAAGGCTACGTCCCCAACCCTAAAGTTGTGATACGTTGGCGCCTGTCTGGGATCCTTCATTCTAGACGTATCAGTTATCTTGTTTAGAAGGCACGGAATGGCTTCTCGGCCCAAACGCATTAGACCATTGTAGACCTCATCATCGACACGTTCGCCTTTGAAAGGCAAAACCTTTATTTCTGCTAGCCTCGCGCAAAGCTTCTCTGCTTCACGTCCAACGTCGCTGGCCTGTCTGGATTCCACGACTTTGCCAGCGACAGTAGAGACTAGTACAAGGGGCAACGCAATCGCCGCCAAGACTTCGAGCCCAACGGACTTTCGAAATATCATTACCGCTCCGCTCCTTTCAGTTCTGCAAGAAGTAAGGCGCTCTCGCGTCGTCGCGGAGTCAGCCCCCAATAATCCGTATTAACGTCCGGGACGGAGGGTTATCTCACTACGTCGATAGTCGGGTCTTCCCGCACGATCCCTCCGGTCGGGCACCATGTATGTTGATCCACTACTTGGATGACGACGGGTACCAGGATGCACGTTGCGGTTCGAAGAGAATGACAAGGTTGTATCGTACCCGGTCGTTGGCCGTTGGAGTTCATTCGCCATCCTGGCTCCGATAGATTGTTCACCACCTAATGCGCTGTTGCAGGAGTTTAGCACGGCGGTCGCCCCAGGGCTTAGATTCCGATTATCTAGTTCCGAAATGTTAGATGCGTCGATGTTCGTCTCAGCGCCGGAGCCCTGGCCGACAAACAGCATATCTGAACGACCGTGGCCGAAATATTCGACCCGATCGATCGTCCCATTAGTCGTTAGGGCCTCATTAAACTCGCCCACGGTTGACGCACGTTCGATGTTAACAGTGTATCCTGCTTGTCTGAGTTCTCCAGCTCTCGTTTCTGCGGCACGCACGAAATTATTGCCGACGTTGTGGTCCAGTAAACCCGCATCACCCACGATTAGGACAGCGCGCTGCTGTTGTTGACGTCTTTGTTCCTCTTCAGCAACCGCCGCCGCCAAGCCAGCAATGGGCACACTAAGCTGACCTGTTGGATCTACGAACTTGAGCGGGTTGTTCCAGCAATAGACATAGTGGTTCCAGTTCCTTGGCTCACTCAGGTACCTCGTGAATTCCTTCTTGCCCTCGCTATCAAGGATCGGGTTATGGGGGTCAACCGACGTGAACCTCCCCTGCGCAGATGAGTAGTACCTCGCAAGGAAGTAATCAAGCCCCGATTCGTTGTCTCTTTCTTTTTGGGTGAACCTCTGTCGCGTACTATCCAGAGCGCCGTAACCTGCTACGCTTCCACGCCCGCCGATCGTCGAGCTTATCTCTTCACCAAACGGAAGGCAGTCGTGTCGAGCGACGCTTCCATCGGGCTTCATCACGACCCGCGTGCTCCCAAGGTGATCGCTTGTCAAATAGCTTGTTCCGCTTCCAGTCGGAGGGCCAGATGTGTATTCAGCTATCAACTGGCCTCCAACATTATACACAAACACAGTTGTGCCTGAGCTGTCGATCTTCTTCACTCGATGACCATCGCCGTCATAGGAATAGAAGTTCGTAGCTTGTTGGGTCTTGGTGTACTGCGTCTGCCGGTTCTCTGCATCATAGACTATCCCGTTGGCAGAAGTAGCCGGTTCGCTCGTCAGATTGCCCGCGCCATCGTAGCCGTAGCTCTGTCCCGATGTGAAGCGATTGGTCGTCTGGCTTATTGTAGGATTCGGGCCAAGGACATTAGCGGTAGTGTTCGCCACATCGAAGTTTCGGTTGGCGTATCGATCATAGCTGAATGCCTGCTTCCATTGCAGTGTTCCTGTGCAGTTACTCCCGCTGCGCTCTTCCGCTGTCGCCAACCTGTTCAGCGAGTCATATCCATAGCACTGGTTCAGAGTCAGACCCGGCGCGGTGATCTTCTGTGTTATGACATTGCCATTGTTGTTGCTCGTGGGTCCGTATCCATAATCCAGCATCAGGAGACTCGAATCCGTAGCGGATGTTCCGAGTCCGATCTGTATCGGCTGCAAGCGGCTATTGAACGTCGTGTGTTCCCACTTCCCGTTGCCAAGCTGCATCGCCGCCACAGCTCCGTGCGCAGCGTAGCTGAACTGCGAAGCGTAGGTCTTATTCGATTCGCCCGTCTTCTGGCCATCCACGCTGGTCAATCGTCCGGCCACGTCATAGGCATTGGCTATCGTTCGGCCGCTGGGATAGACCTCACTGGTCATCTCACTGGCGAGGTCGTACTCGTATGTGAACCTGTAGTTCTGCGAGTCGCTTTGCTGCACGCTCACATTCGCCCGCCCGAGCCGGTCATAGCCCGTGTAGTTTCCCGCGCTCGTCCCGCCGTAGGTGACCGCCACCAGTCGCCCCGTCGAGAAGCCGCGGTCAAACAAAGAGGTTCCCGGGGCATTTGTTGGCAGCGATTGCCCATCGTACTTGTAAGCCACCGCCGGCGTGTTCTGCGGATCGTTCGTGTACGTCCGGCTCGTCACTCGGTTCAATGTGTCGTAGGCGTAGGTCGTGGTGATGCTTCGCGCGTCAAGCTTCGTCTTCAGATTCGAATTCTCGTCGTAGGTGTAGCTGACACTCCCGCTCTCGGGATTGAAGGCGCTGGTCAATCGCTTCAATCCGTCGTAAACAAACGTCCGAGTCTGGGTCGTTCCAGTAGTCCCGATCTGCTGCTTCACTTGAGTCAAATCATCCAGCGCGTCATAGCTGTACTTAGTCCGATAGCCTGCCGCCACCTCCGGGTGATTAGGAAACGTCACGGGTTCGGTTCCCGTTACCGTGTCGGCAGACCTGATCTCCCACACGTCGGTCAGTCGCCCGAGCCCGTCCGTCTTGCTGATTCGCTGCTTGCCCGCCTGGTCGGTCACAAGCACTCGCGATTCGCTGTAATCGGTCGTGACAGCGCCCGTTGATGCGCCCGATCCATTGAATGTTTCCACGCGTTTCACTCGCCCAAGCGCGTCATAGCTGGTCACGGTCGTGCCGTAGGTCGCTTCACTGGTGGCAATGTAAGGGTTGGGGGTCTGACTCACTCTCCCGATCGCGTCAAAAGACTGCGTCGCGTGGATCACGCCTTCAGGTGCGTACTGTCTGCTATCAACGGGGCGCCCGAGCCCGTCGTACAGAATCTCAGTCTTCAGCGCCGCGTCTTGAAGGGCCGTCTGATCGCTCTCGGTCGTGATTAAGCGGGAGGTGTCGTTGTACGTGTAACGCGTTCGTCGTCGCTGAGGTGATGTTGGGTCCCCGGTTACTCGCCCAAGGATCACTTCGGTAGGCCTGTCCAGAGAATCGTCATAGCTCACGCTCGTGACCATTCCGTTTGTGTCTTCGCTGTTGATGGGCTTGCCCACGTAGTAGTCGAACTGGATGTACAATTCGTGGGTCATCGCATTTGTTATCTTCGTTGTGAACGCATAAGTGTGCAATCCGCCTGTCAGCTCGACTGGGTTCTGATCGTTCAGGCGTGAGTCATCGTCGGGCGTGCCGAAGCGATCGCTGAAGTCAAACGACGTCGAGTTGTTTCTCGCGTCCGTCACGCTCACCGCGTTGCCGGCGATGTCGTACAGCATAGACGTGGTTATTGAGCCTCCGGTATTCAGCCACCTGGTTGTTGATGTGAGATTACCACGCGCAGTTGTGACCGGCGACTGCCATCCGGTGATGCTCGGACGGGCCATTAGCGCGGCCGCGTCGTAGTAGAAATGCGTCTGCGCAGCAAGCGTTGTCGAGCCAGTAGCGCTGACAGCGTAGACGCGCTGTTCTTTAGGCAGGCTGCGCAGGTATGGCAGCGTGTTTACATTGGTCGCGATGCTGGAACCCGTGTAGTCAATTTCGTTCGTCTCGCCGATGATAACGTAATCAATTTCGGTCCGCCGCTTGGGATTCGCAGGAGGACTGCCGGTTCCATAATCAAACTCTTGAATGACCGTCTTGTTGTTGTACTGATCGTAGGAGTAACTCTGCTTTGCCACCTGGTTTGTCTGTACCCAGGTCGTAAGAGTTTGAGTGATACGTGGATTGTTCGTTGGGGGAATGCACTCAGTGCAGCCGGAAGGATTCCACCAGGGTGGCGCGGTTTGATCGAACGTGTGCTCTACTCTTTGCAGAACAGTGGAGCCATCCGTATCTAACGCCTCGGTCTTGTATTCCTTTCCATTATTCCAAGGCCAATAAAATCCGACACCGTTGTTGTCCTCATTGGGGTTGTATACCGCACTGCCGTTGAAGTAATGGTTACTAGCCGTAAGCAGATTGAGGTTTGAATCGAACTGCTTAACAACGACATAACCCACGTTAGGGGGAGGCCCGAGATCACCATTGACATATGTCTCCGGCACACTGTAGGTCTCTTTGCTGGCGAAGGAGACGCCGCTCGCGCCGTTTGGATAGACTCGGCGTTCAAGCACCCTTCGGTAGATTCCGCCGCGGCCGGTGTAGCCGCCGGTCAGCGCATTAATCATTCCTTCTCCCCAGTCATACTCCACCGCTCCTCCCGTGGGCAATACGACGCGCGAAAGCTCGCCGTAATCATTGTAGTAGAACTTGTAAGATCTGCCGTCCGGCAACCACACCGCGGAGGTCACTGATTCATCGAACGGCGTGTAGCTGGAACCGCTGAAATTGGGGAACAGATCGTGGTAGGTTCGTATCACGAAGCCTGAGCGCAGCACGTTGCTCATCAGGTCTTTCGAGACTCTGACTTTACGATTGTCTTCTCCGAACCCCTGGAAAGATATTTCATCGCAGGTGCCGAAGGGTGCTCCGGCAGGTACGTCGTACGAGATCGTTACCTGGCGATTCAATGAATCAATTATTCTCGTAACACGGCCGTCCGGATTGCCCTGCCAGTCAGTATGCTCGTAGAAGAAGGTTATGCGATTCCCGTTGCGGTCCTGCATCCAGGTCACCAGACTTCCATCGATGCGATACCGTGTGCCATCGCGGACCAACAGAAATCCGGAAGGTATGACAGGGTCCGAATCGTGCAGCGGGATAGGCGTTCCATCGGGCGCGCAAGAGAAAAAGGTTGCCGAGGAACCGTCGGCAGTCACGAACACGGTTCCGCGGTCAAACCAAGGGTAATTGGGGCAATTGGGATAATCTGGTATTGGCTGAGGAGCTCCATCGGTGAGCTGGTCACGTAGCTCGTACTCAGTCCCGTCAGAGGTAGTGAAGGTTAGCCGAAGCAGAGACTTATCGGGAATTTCCTCTCCGAAGGTGCAGAATTTTGTGCCGAAAGTACTCGGTCTTCCCTCCATTGTCCCGGGGCCGTATCCGACCGTGTATCCTGTCCACCAGTTATACGTCGGATAAAATGCCGGGCTGCACGGAGAACAAGGGACATCCGTTACAACCCGCCACCGCGCTTCGATCTTTTTCATTACCGGAATTCGCGCTCCGCCGCGGCCGGCAACATCCATCAGCGGCAAATGAAAGTTCAAGTTGCCATTGAAGAGATTGACACTGTCAAAACCGCTCAGCGGGTATGTTCCAGCGGGCAATCCGGGTTTCAAGAAGGGAGGCGTTGTTCCCTCTGCCCCACCCTGGGCCACGGCAAGGCTGCATGTGCCGAGTAGAACAACTGCGGTGGCTAATGTCTTGGCGAGACCGCCTCGCAGGCCAGCCCAGATTCGGCGAGTTGAAGTGGTCATTAGAGTGTCCTCTGCTGAACGTTCTTACCTCTAGGGCCTCGTCTGTCGACCGAGGTGATGAGCGCTCGCTTATAGCGTCATTTTTTCTCGATCGTGATCGTGCAATGCCAAGCAGGATGGTTAGCCTCGCGCAAGACATATGCGCCTGGGACGAGATCAAACTTTCGTGCTAAGTCATGCTTAGCAATGGGCATTCCCGCCGTGTACAATCTCTTTCCACCTGGACCTTCCAAGATTAGATCGATGGTTCGCAGACCACTTCTGTTCTCGACTGCCAGCAGAAATGGTCCTTGGGGGCGGGCGATCTTTTCCGGCGCAAAACCCGTAGGTCGAATTGTTATCACCTCGGCTTCGACGCGCGTTGGTTCGGTTTGGGAGCCGGACCGCAAAAGCTCGGACGCAAGGCGCGGAGACGGAGCTTTGACATCGGTCGGGACCCGAACCGATCGCTTGTTGTAGGCTCGGACACCGAACACTCCGATCCCACATATCAATGCCGCGAGGGTAACCATTACAATCTTCCGAGAGGTATGTTCCCAAAACTGACGGCCGAATCTGCTTGTCGATCTCAACCTGTGCTTCATTCTTGTAACCTCGCCTTTGAAAGTCTTAAGCGCGCCGAAAGAGGTGGCCGCCCACTCAAGCACAAACCGGTAACGGATCTGAGTCCGATCCACGACGCCAGCTATTGCAAACTGAGTAGCACCAGAATCTCTCCGGTGCCTTTATCCAACGGTTCGAGCGCTTTGCCTATCAGGG
>JBBPIG010000028.1 GCA_038040445.1 Acidobacteriota bacterium
ATCTCAAATCTCAAATCTGAGATCTCAAATCCGCAATCCGCAATCCGCAATCCGCAATCGAACGATCCGCAATCCGCAATCCGCAATCCGCAATGGAAAGCTCCGCAATTCGTCGTTCCTCTCGCGTCGACTGTCCGCCGGGAACAGGTTGAAGCGCCAATCCGACAGGCGCAGCTCGAGGCTCGTGGCGCCGGCGCCGGACAGGACAACTTGAGCATTACGATCATCGAGGGAGACACATACAACGCGCTGTGCCATTCCGAATTCGCGGTCGTCGCCAGCGGAACAGCTACCGTGGAAGCCGCGCTGGCGGGCACGCCGATGGTCATCATCTACCGAGGTTCGGCGTTAAACTGGCGCCTGATCCGGCCGCTTATTCAACTCGACACATTCGGCATGGTCAATCTGATCGCGGGGCGTCGCATCGTGCCCGAGTTGATGCAACACGAGGCGACGGGAGAGAAGATCGCGGGCGAGGTGACCGCCATTCTCTCTGATCCGGCTCGCCTTTCTCAAATGCGGAAGGATCTTCAGCTCGTACGCGAGTCGCTCGCGGCTGAGGGGGGCTCCGCCGCCGAGCGTGTCGCGGAGGCGGTGCTTGAGGTCATTCGTACACAGTAAAGCTCACGGGTATGAGAGCTGGGAGCGGGCCTCCTGCCCGCCCTGCCTGGTTCAAGAAGGCTCGCCCGGGGTCAAACAGAGTCGAAACTTCTGACTTGGCAATCGCTGTGTCCAAGCTATAATCAAATCCTGAATCATCGAGGCAGCCTCAATCACAGGCGACATCGTGACTGACCTTTCGCAAAAATCCGGCGACTCTCGCCTCACCGAACGCGGGCGGCGAAGGCTGACGAAGGTTATCATTCTCTCGATAGTCCTGTTGCTATTGATGCTTTCGCTCATCGCCCAGGGCGGGTTCAACCTGACACCGTTCGTCACGCCTGACACCGCAGCCGAGACGCTCCTCTTGTACGCGCTCTCAACTCTCAACTTTCTTGCCTTCGTAACGCTGCTGTTCGTGTTGCTGAGGAACGTGCTGAAACTCGTGCGCGAGCGGCGCGCGGCCAAGCTTGGTTCGAAGTTCAAATTGCGCTTGGTAAGCTACGCAATAGGCCTCTCGCTCTTGCCGGTTCTGCTGCTGTTCTTTTTCGCGTTCGGGCTTCTGAATCGCAGCATAGATCGCTGGTTTGGCGAGCCCGCGCGCCAGATCGTCGACGATGCCCGCGCTATCGAAGAAAGTTACTTCAAGAAAGAAGAGGCTGATCTTGTGGGCAGCGCGCGCGCAATTGCTCGCAGCATATCAAACGGTGGGCAGGGCGATTACGACAGCCCGGCATTCAGATCGAAGCTTGATCGAGAGATGTCCGACTACGATCTGTCGCTGGTGCGGCTAGTGTTTCCGGGCGGAAGCAAAACCATCCAGCGAGGCGAGAGACAGGTTGAACGCTTCATCGAGGAAACGCTCAACGCCGCCCAACAGCAGATTAGCGGCGGGGCCGAGTCATTCAGCGGGAGTGACGAGGGTGACAGCCCGACGGCGATCTTCGTGATCGCGGCGGTCCGGCTATCAGGCGGCGCAAGCGACCCGCAAGCGCTCATCGTTGCGAGCGAGTTCCCGCCTGAACTCACTCAGCGCGCGGCGACCATCAGCGAGCAACACGAAAATTTTCATAGCCTCCTGGGAAAGATCAAACGAATCAAAGCGATTTATATATTGCTGCTTGCCGCAGTCACCTTGTTGTTGATCTTCTCGGCAAGCTGGCTTGCGCTCTACGTGGCGCGCGGGATAACCATCCCCATTCAAGCGCTGGCCGAAGCAACCGATCGAGTCGCGCAAGGCGACTTCGGGCACCCGGTTGAGACGGTCGCCGAGGATGAACTGGCCGTGCTGGTGAAATCGTTCAACCAGATGGCCGCAATGCTCGCTGAGAACCGAGAGCGGCTCGAACACGCGGCCGAAGACCTCAGCCGGATCAATCTCGCGTTGGACAACCGCCGCCGTTACATCGAGACTGTGCTGGAATCTTTATCGACCGGGGTGATCTCAACCGACGAAAATGCCGGTATCGCGACCATCAACCGCTCGGCGCTGTGGATGCTCGGCCTCAAAGACAAGCCCGAGAACCACACCCCGATCGATCGAGTAGTCGAAGGACCTCAAGGCGAAGAGCTCGCCGCGCTCTGCCGCCGGGCGCGGCGAAGCGAGATTGCTCAGGCTGAGATAGAGTTCAGACGAGCCGACAGCAGCTTTCTGGCTACGGCGACCACCGCGATTGCGCTTCGAACTTCCGAAGGCACCATCGAAGGTTTGGTTATCGTGATCGAAGATTTGACCGACCTGATCCAGGCAGAACGGGCTGCGGCGTGGAGCGAGGTCGCCCGCCGAATGGCCCACGAGATAAAAAACCCGCTCACGCCGATTCAGCTTTCAGCCGAACGCATAATGCGAAACTACGAACGGAGTCTAGCCGCCAAAACGGAGCCGCGGTTTGACGAAGTCGTCCGCGAAGGCACGTCGACTATTGTGCGCGAAGTGGCCGCGCTTCAGCGGATGGTGGAGGAGTTCTCGCGCTTCGCTCGTCTGCCGGAAGCGCAGCCGGTTGAAGCTTCTTTGAATGACGTCGTGCGCGATGCAGTCAACCTTTACGCTGAGCGGCTCGACGGGATTCGCATCGACTGCCGCCTCGCGGATGACTTGCCTGCGCTGCGGCTGGATAAGGAGCAGATCAAGCGCGCCCTGGTAAATCTGATCGACAACGCAGTGGAAGCGCTGGGCACCGATGGGAGAGACGGGAGCAACGGCTCAAACGATGGGCATGAAGTTTCCGTCGAGAGACTCATTGCGCTCGAATCTTTGTATATGAAGGCGAGCGACTCAGTGCGGCTGATTGTAGCTGACACCGGTCACGGGATAAGCCGGCGCGATCGTGACAAACTTTTTCTGCCGAAATTCTCCACTCGCAACCGAGGCACCGGCCTCGGTCTGGCCATCGTCAGCCACATCATTGCCGACCACAAAGGGCGCGTGTGGGTCGAGGACAATCAGCCTTGCGGCGCGCGCTTCATCATCGAGCTCCCTGCAGGCAGGGCGGAGTGAGTCGAGCACACCTGGTAACGCTTCGAGCACTCAGCAATCGCGAGAATTCATCGCACTGACCCAATGCCCTGAATTGGTAAACAAGTAGGAATGTTGGGCGCGCTCGAACACTATGCGGAAGAGCCTTGCTGCTTCCGCCGGTGCGGGGGCGATCTGGCAATCCGGGACCCATTTGGGCTTGTCTAAGATCGCGGCGCCGTATATAGTCGCGCCCGTTAACGGAGCCCCTTCATGCAGACCGGCACTTCCCGTGTAACGACCGACAGCAACCAGCGACTGGCTCAATCTGCCGTGCCCAAACCGAAACTTCTCGATCAGGTGCGGCAGGCGATTGGCGCCCGGCATTACAGCAAACGTACTGAAAAGACCTATGTAGACTGGATCAAGCGATTCATCTTATTTCATGGGAAGCGTCACCCGAAAGATATGGGTGAGCCCGAGATCAACCAGTTCCTAACCGACCTCGCAGTCAACAAGAAGGTCAGTGCGTCTACTCAGAACCAGGCGTTGAGGGCGATCTTGTTTCTCTACCAGCGAGTCCTGGAGAAACCTCTTGAGTGGGTCAATCCCGCAGTGCGAGCGAAGAAACCTAAACGCCTCCCGGTTGTGTTAACCCGCCAAGAAGTCAAAACAATTCTCGACTCGATGGACGGCGCACCAAAGCTGGTAGCAACTCTGTTGTATGGCGCCGGGCTTCGTCTCAACGAATGTTTGGAGCTTCGATTCAAGGACATCGACTTCACTACCAAGCAGATTCTAGTTCGTGACGGCAAGGGACAAAAGGATCGAATCACGACGCTTCCAGCGTCGGTGAAGGAACCGCTGCTTGCGCACTTAAGGGACGTTTGGAGACTGCACCAGCGCGACTTGCGCGAGGGAGCCGGTCGAGTGGTACTACCATATGCGTTGGCCAAGAAGTATCCCAACGCCGACCGTGAGTGGGGTTGGCAGTGGGCTTTCCCCGCGCCCACTCGCTATTTCGACAAGGAAGCCAAGATCGAACGCCGGCATCATCTTCACGAGACAGCGGTGCAGAAGGCGATGAAGCTAGCCGTCAATCGCGCCCGCATAGGCAAGCCGGCCACACCTCACACGTTGCGTCATTCATTTGCCACGCATTTGCTGGAGGATGGCTACGATATTCGGACGATTCAGGAGTTGTTGGGACACAACGATCTCAATACCACGATGATTTACACTCACGTGTTGAACAAAGGCGGCCGGGGCGTGCGCAGCCCGGCGGATCTGTTGTGAGTCGCAGCCACCTGATTATACAAAGCGGGAATATGCGGAAACGAACGGTCTGGCTAACACTTCGAGAATTTACATCAGCTTCTGCGAAGTAATCTGTTGAACGATGACAGAATAACGGACCCAGACGGTCTCGGATCGCATTGGATTATGCGGAAAGAATCTTCTGGATAAACGGATTATACAGGGCCGTATAATTCATGTTAGGCGGCGAGGTGAGGTATCGATTAAAACGGGGGATACATGAATAACATCAACGAGTGGCTTGAACACACCAAGGCATATGCCACGTTGGTCGCCGAAGGGTACAGACTCGAGCTGAGCAGGCTCTGGTGGGCGAACCTGATGTTCGTGGTTATTCCGGCTGTTCTCTCGACCGCTGCGGCGATCGTCGCTGCGCTCCCTGAGGCCAAGTCAAGAGACTTTGTAGTCTACTCCCTGTCACTGCCCCCGGCATCGGTATTCGCCGGATGCGCGGCTATTTTGATGGCTATTCACAAGGCACTGAAATGCGATGAATATCAGGCCGAGTGCGTCCGCCTCGGTCAACTCCACAAGAGCATAGCCATATCGGCTGCATCCGCGCTTTCCCGGCCGGAGGGTGAGCGTGCTGCGCACCAAGAGCACATCGCCAGGAGACTTGAAGAACTAACCGAGAGTGCAAAGGCACGCCTGCCGACGCGGATAATTCGCAAGGCGGAAAAGATCACCGGAGCGAAACTATATTCTGAGTCTGCCGCCTAACAACGAATGGAGCCGACGCGCCCAGTATCCTTGTGCGATCGGTTCGCCGAGGCGCGCGGCTCATTCGTAGCGTTAGGCAGACTTGGCGTTGTGCCTACGAGATCAGTAGCTCGCGACCTCAGGCGATGCGTCTTGATGGCGCCACTCCTTCTCTTGACGCTCAATGTTGGAGCGAATGCCGAGAACCGGAGCCTTCGGTGGGTACAGTTTTACGTTGGATCTGCCGCCCGGTTACAAGCTCGACAGCGAGGCGAGCCCCGGTCCGGCGTTGAAGACGTTCGGCTTTGCGACAGGGGCACGCGAAGACGGAACTCGAGGCCTCATCCAGGTGACATTAATAAGCCTCATCGATGTCGCCTCGGGTCGGTCTGTGACGCTCGATGCCTTTGCGGAGAGCATGATAGGCGGCGTGAAGAAGCGAAGAACCAATTGGAAGGCCACAAAGGCGGATGTCTTGATTGCCAGCGCAAAGGCGATACGAATTGAGTGGTCAGGAACTGTGGAGGGGCCGGCTGAAACGCCAGGCGGTAGATCCGCGCGTGGGGTCATGATAGTTGCAATCAGGGGCGAACTTGGTTTCTCCTTGCACACCCAGGACTTGGAGCCGTGGTCGGCCAGCGAGGTTCCTATAATAGTAGGGGCGTTATGTCAACCGGCGCGCGGCCACAGGCCGGCGCGCGGCTTTCTGTCGTCTACGATCTGACTCAACGGTTAAACTGGTCTGCCATGCCGCAACCCACAGTTACCCCAATGTTCGGCCGCGAGCGCGATCTGAACTATTTGCTTCAGCGTGTCAGCAAGCCCGGGCTGACGACGCTGGCCGCGCGCCCGCAACAGGGCAAAACCCGCCTGCTGGAAGCGGTGCGCGACACGCTCCGCCGCAGCGAAAGTCCAAAGTACCTGGTCGGTTACTACGAAGGCCGCCGCGAAGTGCATGACCTGCTGCTTCGCGCGATAGCGGACCTGTACGAGAACTGGCTGAGCAACAGCACGTGGCTGGAGCAGGCGAAAGCGGTCGTGCACCAGCAGCGCGGGAGCTGGCTGAATATGCTCGGCGCTGCCGGCGGGAGACTGGCGAGCCTCATCACTGCGTTCGATCCCACCGGAATTACGCGAGATGCGATACAGACATTCTTCTCCGGCCTTGTCGAAGTCAACAAGAAGCTGGTCGATGGCGGCCTGACGCTTCCCCGACTGAGCTATGAGCAGATGCGCGACCTGCTGAAGCTCGTTCACGAGCTGACCAAAGCCCCCGCCGTGGTGATCCTCGACGCATTCGAGCAAGTCCCTGATTGCGGTCGCCAGGCGAGCAATCTTCATCAGTACCTCAGCCGCAGCGACGAATGGCCCCCGGTGCATTTCCTGTTGACGAGCCGCTCGGCGGCAGAATCCGAAGACGAGGATGAAACCTACGCGGAAGCCAAACTCTTCGCCGGCGAGTCCAGCAGCGCGGCGGTCTACGACCTTGGCCAGATGGACCTGCGCGATCCGGCTGAACAGGATCGCCTCCTGAAATATCTGGAGGCCGAAGTGAAAGCGACGGCACAGATGAACGGGTTCGAGGTGATGGATCTGATTGACGGCCACGCCGGCGTGATCGGTCGATGGTTGCGTGAGAAACCCCAATCGGTTGATGAGCTTGACCGGCTGACCAAGGACGCGCGGGAATTTCAATATCGCGAACTGGGGCCGGCATTTGAGAAACTGTATCGGGAAAAGAAGTGGCCGCTATTCGAGGTAGCGGCGCGGATGGCGCTGCTGCCGGAGGCGAAGTACGGAGCAGGCACCAGCGAGTTTGAGGAGATGGCGCTGGGAGCCGAAGCGCCAGAGACGATGGACGAGTTGGTCGATTGCGGAGTGCTGGAGCGCGACAGGGATGGTCAGCACTGCTCGTTCGGCCTGACGGCCCGGTACGAGCGCGCCCGCAAGATGTTTATCAGTCATCCCACCTGGAACGTCCGTCGTCGCGCGGTTGCGGAGCGGCTGCTGATCGATCTGGCATCGAGTGTGCGGGACGAGGGCGAGCTGTCGACGCTTTTCGCCGCGATCCAACTCGGCGTCGACGGCGGATCCGCATGCTTCGACGCCGCGGCGCGTTCGTTCTGCACGCTGATCAAGTTAGGCCTCTTCACCCCGGAATGGGGGGCGGATGAGCTGAAGGCAGTTGCACAAGCCATGGCCTTCGTGCGGCAATACCCGAAGCTCGCGCGTGTGGCCGCCATGATGCTCTCTGGCTGCGTGAACTCCTGTAGCGAAGCGAGCGATTTTTCACGATGTGATTATCTGCTCAAGGAGTTGCGCGACTTGACACGATCGCACCCGGACGAGCCGATCGTGCGTGAGCGGCTGGCAAGGGGATTGTACGATGCGCAGGTGTTCGCCATGCAGGAGGACGAGCTGCCGCGGCGCGACGACCTGCTTAATGAGTTGCGCGAGTTGGCGCAGGCGCACCCAAAAGACGTGGCCATCGCCGAGCAGTTGGCCAAGGGCTTGTACAACGCGCTATACGGCGCCAAGGAGGACGAGCTGCCGCGGCGCGATCAGTTGCTGGATGAGCTGCGCGAGCTGGGGCGCGCGCATGTAGCGGAGAGTGGTGTTCGCGCGGCGCTCGCGCGGGGGTTGGGCAACACCATCGGCGCAATGACGAAGGAGCAGGACCCGGCGCGGCAGAATCAGTTGGTGCAAGAACTGCGATTGTTGGCGCAATCGTATCCCAACGATGCGAACCTTCGCGACGATCTTGTAAAGGTCCTGATGAAAGCCGGGGTTGACCGCATTCAAGAGGGAAATCGGCAACCGGGATTTGATCTGTTACAAGAGGCAGACCTGCTCATTCGCGCGCATCCGGACGAGCCGGGGATGCAAGAGAATGCGGAGATCATGGCGCTATTGAAGCGAGACATCACGAAGTCGCTGGAGGGTGAAGGCTAAGACGCGAACGCGGGGCGGATAGGAATTTCAAGCGGATAAGCGGATCAAGCAGGGACCGGCGACTACGGCAGCGGTGAGAATGTCCTATTATAGATGCGAAAAGTCTTTGATGACGTTCAGGCTGGCCGGCCCCCAATAGGTCTGCCTAACGAATCGTTGGACGCGAGCGGCGGGAGCGTGTTTCGTAACTAGATTTATCCGGCGGAGGGTGCTTTGATTCGCGCCGCCGCGTCAACTCAATCGTTAGGCGTCGGATGGCGACCATTCGCGTCCGGCTCGATTCGGAGGATCAGATGAAGAGAGTAACTGGAATTGGTGGCATATTCTTCAGCGCGAAGGATCCGACGGCACTCTGTGCCTGGTACAAGACTCACCTAGGCATTGACGTACAAGACTGGGGTGGAGCAGCCTTTGACTGGACTGACTCCGAAGGCAACCCGACCAAGGGGACTACGGCCTGGTTGATCGGTCCAGCGGACGGCAAGCACTTCGCTCCAAGCAAGTCGACCTTCATGGTCAACTATCGCGTGGAAGACTTGGCAGCGCTTCTTCAAGCGCTCCGCGATGAAGGCTGCGAAGTGCTTGAGAAGACCGATGACTCAGAGTACGGGAAGTTCGGGTGGGTCATGGATCCGGAAGGCAACAAGGTTGAACTTTGGCAACCACCGGCCGGGAAATAACCCTCATGCACGTCGCAGCAAAGCCGGCGCCTAACCCTCGCTCAAGCGGAGCGCCAACGGCATGCCACCAGGCCCGGGCTGGCGGTACGCGGTACATTTTCGCCAGCCCGGGCCTGGCGTCCTGCCGTCGTCGCCCGCTTAGCTCGAACGTTCGGCGGCTATCGCTTATTTCGGATGCGGCGATAGACAAACCGCTTAGTTAAAGCATCTGCTTAAACACAGGAGGAATGTATGGCTGAGGAAAACACGGAACAGTTAAAAGAAACAGGTCAACCATTTTCATTGACCACAACGGCTACCTTGTCAATAATAATCAACAAACTCAAAATCGTTGATTGTGCTGACGATGACGAAGACATGAACATCCGTCTCGCTATTTACGTCACGGGTACAGGGGGCGAAGCACGGGTATTTGCGAAGAGCTATGATGATGTTTATGTAGAGGAGGAAGGTAAAATCGGAAACGATAGCCGATGCACTTTTTTCGCTGGCGAGCGCGTTACCAACTTAGCAGACGTGACTAGGGTGAAGATTGGCGTGTTTTTGGAAACCCTTGATGGTGATGGCTTCGATTGGAAAGGCCATCACGACCATATAAAGGAGGTTGCAAATCTTAGCCTTGGAGATAATACATTTGTCGAGGGAAAGCAACACTCCCACAATACCGAGTGCGAAGGTGTTTATGAACTCAACTACTCAATTGTTATTAGTCCGGTTGTCAATCAATAGTTGAGTTTTAGTCACGCCTGAAATCTTTGTGAGCTTGTCCCCATCGGCATCGCCGCCGAACAAGTCGTTGGACCGGAGCGCGCGAAGCGAGTTTCTTATTGTTCGACCAGTGCCGCTCGCGCGCCCGGTCAACTCGGACGTTAGGTTGAGAGAAGTAACTTAGAAGTGAGGCGATAAAAACTTAGGGAGGATATTAATGAGTAAGAAGTCTGTATCACCAGTTTGTGTTTACACCATAGTTCATACAGATAGGCTCAAAAACCTGTTCCTGAAAGGAGGCAAAGGAGAAATTGCAGAGAATAGGAACTGGGCAACGGCTAATAGACTTTTGCAAGAAGCACAGCGCAATAACATGAGAATGTTGGTCATTTTTGCTGCGGCTGAACATACAAGCGACCTTATCTATTACGCCAACCTTGAGGCCATCAAGATTGACAAAAAGGACTCAAGCAGTGCCGTAACCACTTTCCGAGTTTCAGACCTAACGCCCTTTAAAGACCCAAAGCCGAAGAAGACATCGTTAATCGTGAAGAGTACAGATAGAGCTATTCCAGATGGTCATATCAAACCTTATGTTATCTGCAAAACACCAATACTGTTGACTATGCTAAAGCTAAAACTCTGCACTTACCAATACGGCAGCCCACGCGAAAGAGGGGAAGGATTACGCATCGGCACGACACGCTACTTGCCTCGCGGCGTGTTCAAGAGAGATTACGCTCTGCTCGACTACTTCGACGTGTGGCTTCCTTTGCTTGCACCCAGCAGAGAACTTCTTCAGTGGGCAAAAAATAAGGAGCGAACACACGAAGCCTGGGCAAAGCGGTACGAGAACGAAATGAAGAACACGGACGCCCGGCAAGTTATCAAGCTGTTGGCTGAACTTGCCAGGACGACACCTATTGCCATCGGGTGCTTCTGTGCCGATGAGAGCCGTTGCCATCGTTCGGTGCTCTACCCACTTATTCTACAAGCGGCAGAAGAGGGGGCGTAAGTTTCCAATAAGCGGGCCAACAAGGCGCTGGATCGGAGGCAGCGAAGCAGAATTCTTAACGTTCCATCAGTACTCGGCGCGCGCCCGGTCAACGCGCCACAACTCGGAAAGAGCTAACTGCGAAAGCAAGGAGTTTCGCGGTTACTCGAAAAGAGCTAACGGCGAAAGCCAGAAGGAAGCGCTCGCCATTTGAAGCCGCCTAACTCTCGTTGCACCGTAGCCGCCGAAGTACGCTTCACAGGGTTTCGACTCTGGCGCATTCGGCTTTCATCAACGGCGGCACGGTGAACTCTGCGTTGGGCGCCTTCTTTGGGTGCAGCCGGGGAGATCACACTTGCGCCGCAACCGGAGGAAAAGATGGAGATCCTTAAAATCCTTGTCACGATACTCCTCGGCATTATCGGGCTATATCTCACCCATAGCTTCCGGCGTCAGGTGAAGCAAAAAACCGCAGACCGGCGAATGAAGTCGTATTCCGAGCTTTGGACAATAACTGGCGTGGCAAGTCCGACGAGACTTAAGGAATGGCACGTGGGCATGCCTCGAGGACCAGTTACACAAGAAGAACGCGGCAATCTCTACGTGGAATTTACCAAATGGTACTACAAGAGTGGCAACGGGTTATTTCTCGGCGACGGGACAAGAAGTCTATACCTCGCGACGAAAGACAATCTCATTTGTCCGGATTCTGCATTGAAACCTTCAAAGATTTATGACGCATTACAGAAGCTTCCCGAAGAGCAACGTTCGGCGAAGCGGGGCGAAATGTCGATTCGCCAACTGTCGCTACTTCGCGCGCGAATGCGAGCGGACTTGGAAGTCTATGGAACGCTCTTCTTCGGAGAACTACAAGACGAAGACAAGGAATTTCTCGAATATTGTGGAGAAAATCTGAATAGGAAACCCTGGAGCAGTCAGCGGCAGCCAGACATCATGGAATAGACACTGGAGCTGCAAGTGTCATGCTAGCGAGGACTCTTTTCCATTCCACCGCCGCCCAACTTCCCGCATGCACCGTAGCCGCAAACTACGCGGCACGGTGATGCGGAACGTTCGGCGTCATCATGAAGCGCCATCGAACAGCAAAATCTATGAACATTCGTCAGACTGGGAAGATTCTCCGATACCAACCAACGCCAACGAGCCGATCAACTGTGCGGCGTCACTATGCAATGTGGCGCGAAGAAAAAGGTCTGCCTGTTCGCTGCGACATACCAACTTGTCCGTTCCATACACAACCGCTCGTCTGGGCAGGCAAACCGCTTCCAATAATCCTTGACCATGCTAATGGCAATAACTTAGACAATAGTCCAAGGAATCTTCGGTACGTTTGTCCTAATTGCGACGCCCAGCTCTCGACTCGCGGAGGTGCAAATCGCGGTCGTGTTCAGGAAGCAGAAGAGGGCAAATTTGTTCTAATGTCGCGCGATGGAAGGTGCCACTACCACTTGATTCCGGAGCCCGCAATTATTCGTATCACGGCGCATGCTCCGACGGTTGTCATTACACCAACGAAGGGTGGAAAATGACGCCGAACACGTCGTTGGACCGGAGCGCGGAAAGCGTGTTTAGCAACTCGGTTGGCTCGTTTGACATTCTTGGAGGACGCGCCGAACTCCCGCGTGGACCGAAGCGCGCGATCGAGTTTGGCGTGAACCTTGAGTGTTACACGCGCGCTCGGTCACGCGAACGTTCGGCGGCTTATCGCTATGACTATTCTCCATAACAACATTAGTGTTAAGTCTCTTATGGATCGTTGGTCGAAGAGGCAAGTTCTTGGATGGTTGGCAGTCCTGTTATCTACCTCAATTGCCAGCTTCTGGGCATTTTGGGGAATCATCGAGAACTTTCATGAGGGTTGGTTTCATGAGTCGCTGCTCTTAAACGTCGGACTGATGTTCGTGCAATACCTCGGCCCGGTGATAATCTTCGTGTCGCTGACCCTGCTCGCCATCGCTTTCCCGCGCCTGGGAAGCAGCGCCCACGCGCTCGGTGGGCTTCTTTTATTCCTGCTGCTCTTTGATTTAAATGACACAGTAGCGATGCTATTCATCATCGCGCCAATGCTCTTACTGGGAGCGCTCTACTGGTATGGTCGCCCGCAGCCACGCCGTGCGGCGTACTTCTTCGCAATGGGACTGCCTGCCCTCATCCTCGTCGTCTGCGGCCTAGAGCCTGCCGTGCGCATCGCCGGGCGCGTTGACGATGGCAACTTACAATCTCGTCTGGTGGAGGGCAACGGAGTCCGGCTGGTTTGGGCGGCAGAAGGCGTCGGCTGGCCTCGTGAAGGCGTTACTTGGCACGAAGCTGTTAGCCGCTGCCAGCATTTATCGGCCGATGGCAAAACGTTAGCTGAAGCTCCGCAGAATGTATGGCGGTTGCCGACGGTGGAAGAAGCGGTGCGCTCAATGTCGCGTCATGGCGTTAACAGTGGCGGAATCTGGGACGGGAAGACCAGAGCGGCGACTTACCAAGTTCGCCCCGACAAAGAAACGCCGCTCTGGAACGTCCACTCGCAGGTAATCTACTGGTGGACGGCAACTGAAGTTGATGGCGAGAAGGCATACATCATTGTTTACGATGGAAAGGTATGGCCGAGGCGCAAGCGATTCGCTCCGGCGTATTTAGGATATAGATGTGTAAAACCCGTGGAAGCGCCGAGGTGAGCTGCCCCAACATACGAGGTGAATCCGGTATCGATTGATAGATCGACGTAAGGAGGAACAAAATGAGAAACCGAATCGATGTTCTCGCAATCGTGGCTCTTGCAGCTTTGGGTCTGATCCTTGCACCTGCATCGCTTCCAACCACCAGAGCACAGGCTACGAATCCGCCCTACCCAAGCCAGTTTCCCTCAGTCGAGCGTGTGAAGGCTGAGATAAAAGGCACCGATCCTATGGACACGGCGGCGCGTCAGATGGGCGCGTTCTGGCAACTACAGCAGGTCATCAAGGAACTCTCTGGCCTGCGATGGACTCGGAATGAACTCACCCCCGACGAGAAACGGCTGCTGGGTGGATACAGCGGCGGCTACCAGTCTGCCGGGCAGCCTTACGCTTCGTACCCGGACAAACCGAAGTGGTATAAGATGCATGCATTCTACGAGACGGATGAAGCCTTCCTCGATAGTCTGTTCGAGCGGTTCCTCTCACCCGCTCTTCGCACCCAATACCTCAATACTGAATCCCAGACGCGTGCACGGGTACAAGCAGGGAGGGAGCAACGAGCTAACACGCCTGATAAACGAGCTAACACGCCTGATGGCGGCAGACGGGCCGCGGCTCCAACTAATCCGTGCCCCGTAACAGACCAGCCCAAGACTACTAAGCCAGGTGTTCGACCAAACAGCACTTTATCCGTGATAGGGATACCCTATATTCATACCGTCACGAACCTCGATACAGGGAAGGTCGTGTCCCAGACCCGGGAAAACTTCACAAACGCAACGTTTTACCTGCTCGACGACGACGCGGAGAACGTGTTGCAGAGCGCGGGCCTCGGGCCCGGACTGATGGGTGACCGGTTCGCCAATCTGGCCTTCATCGGAGGAGTGGCGCAGGGGGACAAGATGCCGCTGATTGGCGGGCTGCTATCGCTGCCTGCTGGTCAAGGCCCCGCGGTAATGGTGAGCGAAGCGAAGGCTGACCTTGAATGCGTCATGAAAGCGATACGCGCACATAGCGCCGCAGAGATGACAACTGACGCCAACGCCAGGGGCACCTTCCCCAGCGTTGCGGCGGGAACATACTACTTGTATGGTTGGTACTATCGGGTCCAAAAGCCGGTTCGGCAGGGTCCTGTTGCCTGGAACCTGAAGGTAGAACTCAAGCCGGGTCCAAACACGTTAAGGCTCAATGTGAAAGATGCAGTCTATGCACCTTAAGACGTAAGTGGGATTAAGTAACCAATCCTTGTAGGTGCTTGCATCCGAGGCCGCGCCTAACTCTGGCGTGCAGCGGAGCGCGCGAGTCGGGTTCGCCGTGATCCGAGTAGGTACGTCGCGCGCCCGCTGACGCCTGGCGTTGGGCCGACGAAACCTGACCACCCGAGATGACGTGTTCGAGGTCGTGCGATCATCAGGCGTGGCGTCGGTGTACGTCGAAACGACAATTGTCAGCTATTTGACCGCGCGACCAAGTCGCGACGCGGTGCTGGCGGCGCATCAGACGTTGACGCGCGACTGGTGGCGGGATCGGGCTGCTTACGAACTGCGGGTCTCGCAGCTTGTCATTGGCGAGGCCGCAGTGAGTGACGAGTTCCAGCAGGCTCGCCGCGTGCGCGCGTTGCGAGGCATCCCGGTCCTCTCGCTGAAGGACCCGGCGACGCGGATCGCGCGAGAGTTGGTCCGGCAAGCTGCTCGTCTACCTGCGGCTCCTCGACTTGCCGGTGCCATCGGTCTACGGACCCACCGCTGACGAGAACCCGTTTGCGGACGTCTAATGCCTTGTTGCGATGCCGTTGACGACGGGCCTGCTTGACGAGGAGTAGGATCGCCGGATCATTCTTGGGTAACGGAGGACGCGATGGCGGACATCAACACGGCACTCGACGCAAGCAAAGATGCGATTCAGCAATTGATCATCGCCGGCGAGCGCACAGGGACCGCCTGGACTTCGCCACGTGCGCCGGGAAAGTGGTCGCCCAGCCAGATCGTGGAGCACGTCGCCCGCGGCCTTGAGGAGGCGGCCAACATAGCGGCTGGCCGTCCCTCAAAGCTTCCAAAGCTTCCCGCAGTCGTTCTCCTCATCCTCCGGCTCCTGTTCTTCAAGCGAATACTGAGGAAGGCAGTGTTCCCAAAGGGGTGGAAGGCCCACAAGGCGATGGATCCCGCGAGCGGGCCCGCGACGCCTGCCGAGGGACGCGTTCGCCTCGAGACGGCGCACCAGCAGTTCGACGAGGCCTGCCGCCAGGCCGCCTCGCACGGCGAGCGGATGCGAACGATCTTCGGTGCGGTGCCCGTGGAGGACTGCGTGCGCTTCGTGGAACTCCACACGCGCCATCACGGCAAGCAGATGGCGGACCGTTAGCAGCAGGATCCCGATGGCGTACGACGAGCAGCTCGCGAATCGCATCCGCCAGGCGTTCGGCACCCGGAAGGACATCACCGAACGCAAGGTGTTCGGTGGTCTCGCCTTCCTCTATCTCGGTCGGATGTGCTGCGGCATCGTCGGTCGTATCGCGCTCTGAAAGCGCTCGTCCGCGGACAGTCCCACAATAGGCGCGTTTGCGGCTCGGCCGATGAGGGGTCGGGGTCGGTGGACACCCCCGGCGTGATGGCCGGTTTTGGACCGTCGCAAGCCACTTCCTTTTCGCCCCGGAGGTTCCATGGCTGAACTGAAGACGAAGCAGACGGAAGCAAGCGTTGAGGAGTATCTCGACACCATCGAGGATCCGCGTCGCCGAGCCGACTGTGCGGCGATATCCGCACTCATGAAGAGAGTGACGAAATTCGAGCCCAAGATGTGGGGGCCAAGCATCGTTGGCTTCGGCAGCTACCACTACCGGTACGAGACTGGGCACGAAGGCGACGCATGCCTCGCCGGGTTCTCGTTTAGAAGGCCAGAGATTGTTGTCTACATCGCAGATGGTTTTGAATCTCGCGAGGAACTCCTGCAGCAGATTGGAAAGCACAGGACGGGCAAGGTCTGCCTCTACATCAAGAGGCTCTCAGACATAGACGTCGGAGTCCTTGAGAAACTCGTCAAAGCGTCAGTGGCCGAGGTGCGAAAGCGATACCCGTCGTGAGAGCGACGCCTAACCCCTCGTTCAACCGGACCCGCTACGGCAGGCCGCAGCGGTCCGGTTAACTCGAACGTTAGGTTGCGACACGAAGTCGCGTGAGTGGCTGTTGTGACTGTTGTTTGAAGGACACAACCTGATGTTCTGCCATCAGTATCCTACCAGAGCGTGCGTCACTGGCAACGGTGAGGTTCGATGCCTCTGGGACAATGTAGCCTCGTCCTTCGGGATGGCAGCCTTATTCGTGAGAAGTGGCTGCGACTGTTAGCATCAACACGGTCGGGAGCTAGGATCGAGTGGCATGGTCAACACATTGTGAATCGCTGATAAATGTCGTTATACGAGAACAAGCCAAAGATGCTGACGCCTGCTCGGTTGAATACAATCAACTCGACAGACACAGGCTTGGACCAAAAGGTACGTGGCCAAGTTCAGGTGTTCCTAACTCACCTGACGCAGACCTCGCGCCACCGGCAGAGAGGCGAGACCTAACCCACTCTGGCACTCACACGAAACGTGGTAAGCCCGTAGTTCTCCCGATGGCAAGACTTCTTTTCCAAGACAGAAGTCGAACTCAAGGGAAAGCGAGCCGTAAGGCGAACCCAAGGGACTGCGGGTATGGGAGTGTGGAAAAAGCGAAGGCCGTTCTGTAATCGAGCGGATAGAGGTTGAGCGCAACAGAGTAATGCGCAACATCACCTCAAGCGAAAGCAGGCTGACTTCCAACTGGTGTCTGGTCACGAGAGAGTCTGACAAACCGACTTAGGAGAGAATGCAGATGACAGCCGCAGCTTAAGCTGGTGCGCTCTCCCGCGAAAGCGCGTTGGCATCAGATGAGTATCGTGAAGGCGGTGTTTGAAGTAGAACATTGCCGGGTCCCGCGAGGGCCTTATGAGATGCTTGAGCCGGATGTCGGGAAACTTGCAAGTCCGGTTTTTAGGGGGCGGGGCGGTGGCAACATCGCCCTGCTACCCGGCCGGCTTCCTGGCCGCGACTCGGAGGAGATTATGGATACGCAAACGTTGATAGCTACTTTAGAGGCCGCACCCGGCATTATCATTGGCCTCGTCCGCGAGGTGCCGCCCCAGAACCTCAAGCGCCGCCCTGCGCCGAACAAGTGGTCCGCTCACGAGCATGCCTGTCACATATCTACCGGGCAGGCGACATTCCTCTCACGCCTGGAGTTGATGCTCTCTGACCCGCTCCCCCAAATAAAGTCTATGGAACCATCACCGGACGAGGAGGCCGGCTCACTACTGAGCGTTGATCTGGACGAAGCGCTGGGCCGGTACGTGCGGGAGCGGGCGCTGGTCGTTAAGCGGTTGAAGGAGCTATCCGCAGACGATTGGCAGCGGACGGCCGAGCATGAGGCGTTCAGCCACTACTCGGTGTATATAATGTTCAGGCACCTGCTGATGCATGAGATGCTTCACGCATACAGGATAGATGAGCTGATGCTGAAAAAGGATTGGGAGTAAACAACTGGCTAGACAGGTCGCCGCCTAACAACTCGCTCGAGCGGACAAACCTCGCGCCCTCGCTGCGCTCGTCCGCTGCGGTTTGCCGCTCAGTTCGGGCGTTCGGCGGCTTGCAACGGCCTGACGTAGAGTGACTGTATGATGATTCAACTCGGGCATGTCTGCGAACTTGTGCGGTATCCCGTCAAGTCGATGGCAGGTACCGCGACGGAGTCGGCATTTCTCGGGTGGCACGGTCTCGATGGTGATCGGCGCTTCGCTTTCCGGCGCTTGGGAGACGACAGCGGCTTCCCGTGGCTTTCGGCAAGCCGCCTCCATGAACTCCTCCTGTATCACGCTTTCGGTCTCGATGAGAGCACCGGCGAGCCTCTGCCAACTCACGTACGCACGCCCGCCGGAACGAACGTAGAGTTGCGCAGCGCAGAGCTCCAGAGCGAGGTTGCCGAGCGTTTTGGCAGCAGCCTGGAATTGATGAAGCTCAAGCACGGGATCTTCGATGATGCGCCGGTATCGGTCATTAGCCTGGCGACCATTGCCGGCATCGGTCGCGAGGCGGGAGTGGATCTCGATCGCCGGCGGTTCCGAGCCAACATTGTGCTTGAGACCGGCAATCCAGAGCCGTTTCTCGAAGATGGGTGGGTTGGCGGGACACTGGTGTTCGGCGATAGTGAGCCAAGGCCAGCCGTAAGTGTGACGGCGCGCGACGTGCGATGTATGATGATTAACCTCGATCCGGACACGGGCTCAAAGGACGTGCGGGCGATGAAGACAGTCGTGCGACTGAACAAGAACACCGCGGGCGTCTATGGAACTGTGGTGCAAACCGGCACAATCCTCGTTGGCCAGACAGTGAGCCTGGTTTTGGGCGCGCGGCGCTGAAGACGGGCTTAACTCTATCGCGCCGCCAAACTAGCGGTTGCAACGGAGCGGGTGCACGCAGATGCTCAGCCTTCGTCCGCTGCGCCGCCCCGGTTGAACCTGGGCGTTCGACGGCAATACCTCCACATCGAAGAAGTGCTAGGATGAAACAATCAATCGTACATATAGCTTTGGTCGTTAGAGATTACGATGAGGCCATAGAGTTTTACACAAAAAAGCTTCATTTCACACTGGTTGAAGATACCTATCAGCCGGAGCAAGATAAGCGCTGGGTAGTGGTCTCTCCGCCTGGCTCGCTTGGAACTACGTTGTTACTAGCGAGAGCGTCAAAACCGGAACAGGAATCTTTCATTGGCAATCAGTCTGGCGGGCGAGTGTTGTTATTTCTCAATACGGATGATTTTTGGAGGGACTACAACGATATGATTTCCAACGGAACAAAGTTCGTCAGAGAGCCTAAGAAAGAAATCTATGGCACGGTTGCTGTTTTTGAAGACCTGTATGGGAATCTGTGGGATCTGCTGGACCTCAATGACGACCATCCAATCTCCAAGCGAGCGGTCTAACCGGGATTGACCGGTGCGTTTCTTATGGTTGCTTTGAGTGCCGTTCGCGCGCCCGATCATCCCAACCGCTAGAGCGGCTCCGGGTGGGCGTGGTGTTAAAGAAGATCGCAGGCGGAACGTTACTATTGCGTTGGCTAGTAGAAACAAAACTCAACTAAACAGGGATGGAGGAAAACCATGCACGGCAAACGTACTCCCTTTTTCGCGCTCGTCTTATTGTTCACCGCGACGGTCGCTGCGCGCGCAGACAAAATAGACGACTACGTCAAAGCCGAGATGCAGAGACAGCATATTCCCGGCACATCGATCGCTGTCCTAAAGGACGGGAAGATCATCAAGGCGGAGGGCTACGGCCTGGCAAATGTTGAACTGAATGTTCCTGCCAGACCAGAAACCGTTTACAAAATCGGTTCCGTTAGCAAGCAACTAATCGCCACAGGAATCATGATCCTGATTCAGGACGGCAAGTTGAGCCTCGATGACAAAATCAGCAAGTTTCTTGAAGGCACACCCGATACCTGGAAAGAGATTACCGTCCGACATCTGTTGACCCACACATCGGGACTCGTCCGCGAGGCGCCAGGCTTCGATCCGCTCAAAATCCAAAATGACGCTGACGTAATAAAGACTGCCTACCCATTGCCGCTCCGGTTTGCGCCGGGGGAGAAGTGGGAATATTGCAATGTCGGGTACTTTTCACTGGCCGAGATCATTCGAAAAGTTACCGGCATGCCGTGGGGCGACTACTTGAACGAGCGTCTTTATTCGCCGCTCGAAATGAACGCCACACGCACGACCACCATGACCGCGCTGGTTCAGAACCGCGCAAACGGATATGTCTGGACGGATGGCAAGCTGCAAAACGCCGGCGTCTACTTCGCGTTGCGCCCAAGCGGGGCATTTCTTTCCACCGTTCTTGACCTGGCGAAGTGGGATGCTGCGCTCTACACCGACCGAATTCTCAAGCAGTCTACCCTCAGCCAGGTGTGGATGCCGGTCAAATTGAACAGCGGCGCAACTCATCCTTACGGCTTCGGCTGGGAACTAAGCAGCGTGGCGGGCCACAAGCTGGTGCACCATGGCGGTTCGCTTCCGGGTTTTCGCGCCCAAATCGCGCGATTCGTGGACGATAAACTGACCGTAGTTGTCCTGACGAATGGCGACAATGCAAACCCGAATTCCATCGCGCTCGGCATCGCGGCGTTTTATATACCTGGTTTAATACCGGAGCGCACGGTCGCAAGAATAGACCCCAAAATCCTTGATGCCTACACCGGGCAATATCAGCATCCATCGGTGGTCTTCGCGGTCACCCGCGAAGGCGACAAGTTACGGTTGCAACAAGGGTCGAACTCGGAAAAACAAGATCTGCTGCCGGAAAGCGCAACCAACTTTTTCATGAACGAGAATCGACGCCTCACCTACAGCTTCGTCAAAGATGAAAAAGGAGAAGTCGCCTATCTGGTAGTTCAGCTTGAAGGCCGTGAAACGGGGAGGGCGAAGAAAATCAAATAGGCCGCGCCTAGACTCCGGAGTGCATCGGAGCGCGCGGGCCGGTGTTCGCTATAGTGCGAGTGCAACGCCGCGCGCTCGCTGACGCCTGACGTTAGGCAACTGAGAGGCGCTATGGGCTATGATCTCTTCATAACTCGAGCGGAGTTTTGGCCAGAAAACGAAGGTCGAGAGATAACTGCGGAAGAATGGGTGAAGCTTGTTGAAGCTGACCAGGAGTTGAAGTTGGCTGGATACAATGGACCCTATTTTGCCTTGTGGGATGGACCCTCGAAGTATCCGGAGGCATGGTTAGATTGGGACAACGGGAACATCTACAGCAAGAACCCAGATAAGGCTATTGTCGCTAAAATGATTCAAATAGCAGGTAGGTTGGGCGCAAGAGTGCAGGGGCAGGACGGGGAGATCTATCTTGATACGTCTCAGGTGAGCGACCCCGACGATCCCCTACCTCCAATCGAAATAGAGAGAAGTGGGCAGCGATGGTGGAGGCGCATGTTTCGCGCCCGCTGACGCGTGGCGTTAGGTTTCACAGAATGTCCGATGGCGAAACGTAAGAACAAGTTTGCGAGATGGATGGGTCCGGTGCTCGATGCGCTGCGGGAACTCGGCGGTTCCGGCAAGCCGCGCGAGGTACTTGACCTCGTTGCAGATCGCCACGGGCTCTCCGACGCCAATCTTGAGGCTACTCTGAAGTCGGGCCAGACGCGGTTCTATAACCAAGTTCACTGGGCACGCCAATACCTGGTCTGGGAAGGCCTCGTTGATGGCTCGACTCACGGGGTGTGGTCCTTGACCTCCACCGGCTTCGAGACTTCGCTCGACGACGAGGCGGCGCACCGGCTAGCTCTCAAGTGGGGCAAGATTCACGCCGCAGCCAAGCGAAAGAGCGACGATGCCGACGAGGAAGACGCTCCCGTGCCCGCTGCGGAGGTCGTCGCCGACCAGGACAATCGGTATCTCCTGCTCGAGATCCTCAAGAAGGTGACCCCTCAAGGGTTCGAGAGCATCTGCGGTCGCCTGCTTCGGGAGTCGGGTTTCGAGAAAGTAACCGTCACCGGGCGGTCCAAAGATGAGGGTATTGATGGCATCGGAATTCTGCAGGTCAATCCCTTTGTGAGTTTCAAGGTCCTCTTCCAGTGCAAGCGATACAAGGGTTCAGTGTCCAGGGCTCAGGTCGGTGACTTTCGAAATGCAATGATCGGCCGCGCTGACAAGGGCATCATCATCATCACCACCGGCACGTTCACGGCGGATGCGCGTCGCGAGGCCGACCGGGATGGTGCTCCTCCGGTCGAACTCGTCGATGGCGACAAGCTCGTCGAGATGTTCGAGCGTGTTGGGCTCGGCCTGAAACCACGCACGGTGTATGAACTTGACCGTGCGTTCTTCGCGAACTACCTGCCAAGTGAAACCTAACTTGCTTATCCAGCGGAGCGCGCGCACCGATAGTTCGTCCTCGGCCCTTGACGCCGTCGCGCGCGCCCGCTGATCGTCAGCGTTAGGTCCTCGCGAAGATCAGTTGAGCCAATCGGCGTAAAGTAGTAAGTTTGCCGTATGCAAAAAATTGAAATTCAATTGTCAGAACTAACAGCAGTCAAGCTCCTTGGGGAGTAGTGTCCAGATTTTCGCTCTTGCCAGGTTCCGAAGAAGCCAGCAACCCGCTTGACGTATCAGGAGGCCCTATTTTTATGAAGCGCTCATTTGTTTTCGTTGTGTCCTGTCTGCTGTTGATCGTCACCGTTGACCGCGCCGACGCGCAGTGGGCGCGGTTTCGCGGGCCAAACGGGTCTGGTGTCGATTTGTCGGTCGGGTATCCCGTCGAGTTTTCGCCTACCAAGAACGTGGCGTGGAAGGCGTCGGTGCCCTACGGGCAGTCGTCACCGATCGTAGTGGGCACCCGGCTCTACGGCACCGCCAGCGAAGGCGACCGGTTGATCACGTTCTGCCTGGACACGCGGACCGGCCGGGAACTATGGCGCCGGGAAGTCCGGCGAGAGCGAGTGCAGGCCGCATACAAAGCCAATGATCCGGCATCGCCAACCCCAGCGGCCGACGAGAGCGGGGTCGTGGCCTTCTTCCCTGAATTTGGATTGGTGTCGTACAACAACGACGGGCAAGTGCGTTGGACCTCCCGCCTCGGCCCCTTTAAGAACTTCTACGGAATGGCAGGTTCGCCAATCATCGAAGGGGGCACGGTCGTGCTGGTATGCGACCAGCAGGCGGGGTCCTTTGTCATTGCGCTCGACCGCTCGACCGGGCGTCTGCGATGGAAGACCGGCCGGCCAGGCATGATGATTGGGTGGTCGACGCCCATGGTCTTTCGACCGGACGCGACGCGCGCGGACTTGATCGTGCTCGGCTCGACGCGTCTCGACGCCTACGATCTCGCGTCCGGCGCGCAGCGCTGGTGGCTGCCGGTGGCGTCCGGTGGCGCAATGGGCACGCCGTTGGCGCACGGTGACACCCTGATGATCACCACCCTTGGCAGCAATGAGCCGTCGATGCCGACCTTCGCCGCGGTGCTGTCGCAATACGACAAGGACAAGGACGGGCGCCTGTCATTGCAAGAGTTTCGCGGTGATGCGGACCTTGGGGAGCACTTCGGCTGGATCGATGAGAACGACGACAAGTTCATCGTCGCCCAGGAATGGAACAAGACGCGGGCGTATGACGTGGGCGAGTGGGGGACGATCGCCGTTCGCCCGGGCAGCGCGCGGGGCCAGCTCGAGCCGGGCGCGATTCGCTGGCGCCTTAAGAAGAACATCCCGTACATTCCGGCGCCGCTGCTGTACCAGGGCGTGTATTACATGGTGAAAACCGGCGGCATCATCACCTCGCTTGATCCCGCGACAGGCCGCATCCTGAAGGAGGGCCGGAGCCCCGGCGCGCTGGGCGAGTACTATGCGTCACCGGTTGCCGCGGACGGTAAGGTGTTCCTCGCGAATACCGAAGGCAAGATCACCGTTCTCAAAGCTGGTGCGGAGTGGGAGGTGCTCGCCGTCAACGAAATGGACGACGAGGTCAATGCAACGCCCGCCCTGAGCGATGGACGGGTCTACGTGCGGACGCACAGCGCATTGTACTGCTTCAGCACCTCGCGTTAGCCGAGCCGCCGCGATAAGTCACTAGCCCTGCGTATGGCGGCACCTAACAATGGCGTGAACCGGAGCCGCCGAAGCGGATTTCTTATGGTTCTTTGGCGCGTTACACGGCGGCCCGGTTACGCCTGACGTTAGGCGTCGCAAAGACCCATGCCGCCCGGCTCTTCGACAAGCTCTCGGCGCGGCGCCGGACGCAGGCCGTGCAGCTCGCGAAGGAGGCGGGACTCATCCCCTGAAAGGGTGATTTCCACGGTTTCGCTGCAGAATCATCCTTTCGGGTGACGCGGGAACCAAGGCGGAAGGCCTAGGCTGACGGGCGAGAGGATTCGAACAATGAAGAAAATCGCCGCAGAACGAAATAGGTTTCAGAGATCAGACGCAGTACGCTCCAACTTGGCCGCACTTCGGAGGCTCAAATGAAGAGAGTCACAGGTATCGGAGGAATCTTCTTCAACGCGAACGACCCTGTCGCACTGCGAGCTTGGTACAAGCAGCACCTGGGAATCGACGTCCAGGAATGGGGAGGCACCGCGTTCACCTGGACCGATGCAGCGGGCAATCCGACAAAGGGAACGACCGTGTGGTCCATCGGCGCCGCTGATGGTGAGCACTTCGCACCAAGCAAGTCGACCTTCATGGTCAACTATCGCGTCGAAGACTTGGCCGCTGTACTTCAGGCGCTTCGGGACGAAGGATGTAACGTCCTGGAGAAGACAGACGATTCCGAGTACGGGAAGTTCGGTTGGGTCATGGACCCAGAGGGCAACAAGGTCGAACTTTGGCAGCCACCTCCGGGACAGTGAGTTCCATGCCTGAAATCCAAATGCCGACGCCTAACCCTTACATGCACCGGACTCGCCTTCGGCGAGCCGGTGATGTAAAACGTTAGGCGTACAAGGCTGTGACATGCGAGTTCCTGGCAATTCTGATCGGCGGTGGCGCCCTCACTATTCCGTTGTCGATCTGGGCGCTCAGCAAGCTGAAGGGGAGAGCCGACCAACGCGCGGCCGGTGCTCCGGACACTTCACTGGAGCGATTCGCTCGGGCACACCCGAACTTGCGAGTCGATATTCCCGGAATCGTGATGACTGGCTCGCTCAATCTGCACGTATCGAACATCGATGAGCTTTGGGGCAGCCTGAAAGATAAAGCTGAAGTAATGTTCCCACCGCAGGACATGGCCTATCGGATGCGTGAGTTTGGGATAAAGGACCCAAACGGTTACGCGCTGATTCTTGGTGAAGACATTTCAAAGAAATAAATAGGGGAAATCTATGGTACGAATCGTTTTGGGCGTCATTGCCGGATTTTTTGCTTGGTCGATAGTTTGGGTCGGAAGCGAGAAGGTTCTTTCGGCCATTTGGCCGGAGTGGTACGGCGCTCATCAACTCGCGTTCGAAGCGGCCGTTGCCAATGGCGGTCAGTTCACAGCGGACACGACGCTTCTTCTCATGCATATTGTCCTCGGTTCAATAGTCTCGGTGATGTCCGGATTTCTGGCCGCGCTGATCGCCGGTGAAAACAAACGCGCGCCGCTAGTCCTCGGCTTTCTGCTGGTGGCCTTTGGTTTACTGAAGGTGGTTCTGTCCTGGCCGTATGTTCCCATTTGGTATCACGTTATCTTTACGGCGCTTCTAATTCCAATGACGATTATGGGCGGTAAACTGAAAACCACCACTTAGGAAAAAAGAAATGAGAATCATACTTGCAGGCATCGCGGGCGGTATCGCGATGTTTATCTGGAGCTTTTGTTCCCATACTGTTCTGCCGCTCGGCGAAGTAGGCGTCAGAATGCTGCCGAACGAACCCCGCTGATGGCGGCGCTCAGGCCTCCTAATTCATGTTAGGCGTCTGAAGGTTACAGGTTGAGCGGAAAGGGTAAACGATGTCAGGACACGGGCGGCACGCGCGGCTTATTTTGTAGACGCCTTGCCCGCCCACTCGTAAGGGGTTTTAAGCTAGCAGGGGTTTTAAGCTAGCGGTGGCAAGGCGGGCCAGGCTACGGTGCGGCACGCGCAACCTGAAGTTCTTGGTACACGCTGCCGCGCGGCTGAGTTAGTCAGGTCAGGCGGGATGAGTTACCCTGCCGAGGCTGCTACCCAAATACAGACACCTAACACCCATTCAACCGGAGCCGCGCCAACGGAGGCTTCGCTTGACCCCAAGACTCCAGGCGCGGCCCGGTTAATGATGCCGTTAGGCGCTAAAACCCGCTTTATGAAAAAAAACTATTACACCTGTTTCCTACAACCTAACGTAGTGTTATCGGACGTTGGAAACGTGGGCAATGCGGCCTATCCCCAACGAAAGGTAGGAAGATGAAGAGTCAACCAAAGGCAGCAGGCAAGGCGGCCTCCAAACTAATCAGCGAAAGGATTGCCGAGTTGGGGGACTGGAGAGGCGATACACTAGCAAGGATGCGCGCCCTCATCAGGGAGGCCGACCCTGATGTTGTGGAAGAGTGGAAGTGGATGGGGACCCCGATATGGTCCCATGACGGGGGCATCTGCACGGGAGAGTCGTACAAGTCGATAGTGAAGCTGACCTTCTTTAAGGGCGCTTCCTTGAAAGATCCTGCCAAGCTCTTCAACTCGAGCCTTGACGGGAACGCAAGGCGCGCCATCGACATTCACGAGGGTGAGGAGATTGACGCGAATGCGTTCAAGGCGCTCATCCGCGCGGCCGTCGCTCTCAATACTTCTGGCGGAAAGAAATGAACTCCCCAAAATTCAATTCAGTTGAGGAATATTTAGCCTCACTGGACCCTACGAAAGAAAGGACCCTCAGGTCCGTAATTGATTTGATTCTTACCCAATTTCCGGAACTAGAGTCCAAAATTTCCTGGAACGTACCTACCATCCACCGGAATGGGAAGTATGTAGTTGGCGTTTGTGCCTACAAGCATCATCTAACATTTTCACCCTGGAGTTCTCGTGTAATTGAAGACTTTAAGGTGAGGTTGGGGAAGTTTGTGGTATTGAAGAACTGCTTTCAGGTCCCTGTCGATTGGGAAATCGATAGAGAATTAGTGAAGGATTTGGTCCGGGCCAGACTAGCCGAGCTGGATTAGTCTCCCTCGAGTTTTTTAGATCCACGCTAGCATTGTCTGCGTTCTTTTTTTACGTGGTGAACATCCTCGCCTTCGTCAACCAACCTCCTTGGCACATCAAGGCAGTCATCATCGCTGTTTTCAGTATTCCGGCGGTTGTATTCCTTCTGCTCGGAGCTTTCTTCCGAGGCTTCAGTCACACGCGACGCGATACAGGCATTGTCTTGCTGAGTGCTTCAGCCCTTTCTGCGCTCGCGATGCTTTCGTTCTTCTGCGTTTGGGCGTCTCCCGACATGGCAAGGTATTTTTCCGCAGACATATTTCATTTCTTTAGCGACACTGTATCTGGCATTGTTTGCCTCAGCTTTTATGTCCTCATTGGATTTGGCTTACTATTCATTCCCCACCAAAGCGCCTAACCATGCGATGCAGCTAACAGGCTCCGCCTGTAGCTGATCTTGTTCTCGTTATGCCACCTGCGCCCGCAAAAGGCTCGGAGTTGACGTACCTACGCGGTGTAGCTACACTCGTTCGCGTGCGATTCGAATGGGACGAGAGGAAGCGGCAGTCGAACCTTGAAAAGCACGGCGTCGACTTCGCTGACCTCGATCCTATTTTTGCGGGTGACACGGTGACGGTTTTGGATGACCGCTTTGACTACGGCGAGCATCGCTTCGTTACGTTTGCGTTGCTCCAAGGCGTCGTCCTGGCCATCGCCCACACTGAAACTGACGAGGTGATCCGATATATCTCGGCATGACGAGCGACGAGCTATGAGGAAGAAGGCTACTACAAAGAAATTGGGCAGTGATTTCAAGCGGTTGTCAGCCATGACTGATGACGAGATCGATACTCGCGACATTCCGCAGGTAACGCCGGAACAGTTCGCACGAGCGATTGTGCGACGCGGTCTTGAGTCGGTTCCACCCAAGGCGCAGTTGACAATACGGGTCGATCTCGAAGTGCTGGATTGGTTCCGCAAGCAGGGGCGAGGCTACCAGACTCGGATCAATGCGCTATTGCGAGCGTACATGGAAGCTCACAAGAAAGACGTGGCCTAACTCCCAGGGTGGACCGAAGCGCGCGACCGAGTGTTGACATGAACCTTGAATGTTACACGCGCGCTCGGTCACCCGAACGTTAGCCCGTCCAAACAGCAGTCGTTCGGAGGATTTCAACTCAATCGAGGAGGATGCCAATGAAGTACATGATCAGCTGGTTCGAACGCCCGCAAGGTTCGCCTGCGGAGTACGAGAATGCCCAGAAGCGGATACTCGAGGTGTTCGGTCAATGGAAGGCGCCCGCCGGATTCAAGATCGAGCTGTTCGTAGTGCGAGTGGGCGAGTGGGGTGGGCACGTGTTAGTGGACTGCGACGATCCGTTGGCCGTTCACAAGTTCTGCTCGACGTACCCGGCTTTCGAATTCCAGGCGCGCCCCGTGATTGCCGTCGAAGACGCAGTCCGGGTCGAACTCGAAGCCATCGCCTGGCGCGACGGGCTGAAGCGCAGCTGACATCCGACAAGATCTCATCGGACAGGCCGCAATGCGTTCGCGAGCCAGCCTGTGTGCCGGCATGCGTATGGTGCTTCTTTAGCACGCCGTGCCGGGTGACGTGGAGCATTGAAGGCGGCGATGAGTTCGAGTACGAGAACGTGATAACCACACAATTCGCGTCTGCCGAGCGACGGCCGCGGGCTAACAACTAGCGGTTGCATCGGAGCCCGCGCCGCTGAGACAGTCCGTTTCATTCAGGGCCGTGGCGCGGGCCCCGGTGAACCTGATCGTTAGACCCGCTGAAATGCGGCGGTGATTAGGATGATATGATTGAGAAGACATTCAAACATGCGTCGGCATCAGAAGCTGGTGATTACTATCAAGTCTCTTTTGATGACGGCGATGACTATGAAGCCAAGGACATCGGCGGCCGATATTTCCTAATCCAACAGTTTGAATTCCCCGATGATGGCACTCCATGCTGCACCTCGATCAACCTAATCGGAAGTTGTGCCGTCCCACTTAACCAGCTACAGCTCGCCATTCAACACGATGTTGTCAGTCAGCCGCGTCGCGCCGATGTACCCGGCCAGCGACACCAGCGTGGGAGAGACGGCAGAAATCGTATCCACTGGATCCAGTCGTTCAGTATCCGTGATCCCAACGTAGTCGATGCGAGCGAGCGGCTCAGCTTCGATCATCGACCGCATTGAAGCAACCAGTCGCGCAGCATCCCGCTCGCCTCCATTGCAAAGTGATTGGCAGCGCTCCAGCGCACGGCGCAGCACGATCGCGGCCTTTCGTTCTTCGGTAGACAGATTAACGTTCATCGGTGACAGCGCTAGCCCGTCCTCTTCCCTCACCGTAGGGCAAACAACTATCTCAACATCCATTGCAAGCTCTCGGACCATTCGCTTCACGATGACGACCTGTTGGGCGTCTTTGCGTCCAAAGAATGCGAAATGAGGGTGGACGATGTTGAGCAGCTTGTTCACCACAGTCGTGGCCTCGCGAAAATGACCGGGCAGGCGTGCCCCCTCGAGCTTTTCACTCAGCCCTTCGACTGTCACGAAAGTTGAAAAGCCTTGCGCAAACATGTCCTCCGCGGCAGCCGCGAAGATAAGATCGACTCCGCGAGTAAAGGCCAACTCAGCATCGCGGGCGAGATCCACACGGGGTTCCTCCGAGCCTTCATCCGAGCCTTCATCAGATCGGGGGTCAAGACAGATCGAAACAATCACCGCTTCACACAACTCTCGCGCCCGGCTCATAAGCGATAGATGCCCTTCGTGAAGCGCGCCTCTGGTAGGCACGAGGCCGATGCGCGTTCCTTTGCTTCGCAGCTCGCGACTGGTGGACACCATTCTGGGAATCCGATTTATTATTTCCATAAGAACTTGTGAGCCGATTGACGCGTCGGGAGTAATACCTGTGCGATCGATGATCTGGATGCCGCTGAGTGATCCTGCTGGCAAACTTTCCAGCGATGATCGCGGCGACTTAGCCGTCGCTGCTTGATTATATTGGATTGGGTTTTGTTTGCAAATTTCCGGTACATCGATCTCATACTCTGGGGGTGATTAGGAGTGGAACGACCAGAAAAGTGTCTTGCGCGAATCCCACCCACTGGCAGTCGGTGGAAAGCCGCATGGATACCATCGGGCTTTAGCCGATGGAGCTTCAACTTCAGCCTAACAAGACGTGCGTGCCCCAGATACCATCGGGCTTTAGCCGATGGAGCTTCAACTTCAGCCTAACGTACCAGGAAGAGAAGCACATTCCTTCCATCTGTAACGGCTGAAATTGAAACTCCATCGGCTAAAGCCCGATGGTATCCTGGAGCCGCAAGTCGTCTGTTAGGCTAAAGCTGAAACTCCATCGGCTAAAGCACGATGGTATCCCCTCGAATCCGCATCGTCTGCCGCCTTGGTTCCAGGAGCTGAAACTCCATCGGCTAAAGCACGATGGTATCCAGCCAGGCATCTTCAGTGACGCGTGTTAGAATCAGGCGCCCGGAGAGTCAGGCGCCTGGATGTTGCCCACTCAAGAAACCGGAAGACTGATGTAGGACAACGAGCGACTGGTCACTCTTTATGAAACTCTCGATCCCCATTCCTCTCACCTTCAACTTCAAACGCACCGCGATCAGTCACGGCTGGTATGACCTGCCGCCCTTCGAGCTAGACAAGAGCAACTGGACGCTCTCAAGAGTCATCGATCTCGGCAAAGCCCGGCCCCTCACCGTCGCAATCTCCGAAGGCCGTCGAGCCGTCAAGGTCAACCTCGGGCGCAGCGTTGGACTGCGCGCGATTGAAAAGATCACTCGCGACGTGAGGCACATGCTCAGGCTCGACGACGATATGACGCGCTTCTACGACGCGGTAGCACGCGATCCTGATTTTTCGTGGATCGCAAACTCCGGCGCCGGGCGAATGCTTAGAGCGCCTACCGTGTTTGAAGACCTGGTGAAGATGATCTGTACGACCAACTGTTCCTGGGCGCTCACCGACAAGATGATCAATGGACTTGTCGCCGCGCTGGGTCGCGAGTCAAACGACGGCCGCCGCGCGTTTCCAACGCCGGAAGCGATGGCTTCGGCGACTGAAGCGTTCTACCGCGAAGAAGTTCGAGCGGGCTATCGAGCGCCTTACTTGAAGGAACTTGCCGAGCGCGTGGTGGGCGGAGACATAGACGCTGAGAGTTGGCTGACAAGCGAGCTGGCCACGGCCGAGCTGAAGCGCGAGATAAAGCGCGTCAAAGGCGTAGGCGATTATGCCGCGGAGAACATCTTGAAACTTGTGGGCCGTTACGACGGTCTCGCGCTCGATTCATGGGTTCGAGGCAAGTTCGCTCGCATTCGCAACGGCGCGCGCAAAACTTCAGACCAAAAGATCGAGCGATACTACTCGCGATTCGATGAATGGCGCGGGCTGGCCCTGTGGTGTGATATGACTCGCGACTGGTTGGAAGACGACGAGCGTCCGCTGAAGTGGTGACGTAGCGCATCTCAAGCAGGCTCTTTGCCGGTCTTCAGCCGAGAGGAAGGGCAGTACTTTTCTAAAACGCATTTCTCGCACAGGGGCTTGCGGGCTTTGCATATTTGCCGCCCGTGATAGATCAGCAGGTGCGAGAAATCAATCCAGTCTTTCTTTGGGACAATCTCCACAAGGTCGCGCTCGATCTTCTCAGGCTGCTTATTTGTGGTGAGGCCGAGCCGCTGTGACAACCGCGATACGTGAGTGTCGACAACGATGCCGCTCGCGATTCCGAATGCGTTCCCGAGCACCACGTTCGCCGTCTTGCGAGCCACACCCGGAAGCTCCAGGAGTTCTTCAATCGTTTCGGGGACCCGGTCGCCCTTCTCGCTCAGGACCCTGCAAACGCCCTGAATCGATTTCGTCTTGTTGCGAAAGAACCCGGTGGTGCGAACGTCGTCCTGAAGCTCGCTGGTGGGAACCTTCAAGTAGTCGGCACACGAGCGGTACTTCCTGAACAGATCGGCGGTGACGATGTTGACGCGCAGATCGGTGCATTGAGCCGAGAGTATCGTTGCGATCAACAGCTCGAGCGGATTGCTGTGGTTCAAGCTGCACTTCGCGTCGGGATATGCCTTCTTGAGACGCGAGATGATCTTGCGTGCGTGCTCTTTCTCTTGCTTGCTCGCCAATCTTTGACCTCGCGGTTTGCGCTATCGAGCTATCGATCAAACGGGTACGAAATCGGTGCGAATCCGTCAACCCCGTGTGATCGGTGGTCTATGAGTTCGTAATAATCGCATTGCCAGCGCCGCATAGACCACGGATGACACTGATTCGGCCGATTTGCGCGGATACCTCCATCATTAGTGAAGCGCATGCATCAAACCCTGTCGGGCGGGACAACGAGTACGTGGCGTTGTACCGTCGCCACCACTTGAAGCATCACGTCGTTGAGTTTGAAACGACTTCGAGAGCCCGGGCCATGAGCGCCGATGACTATCAGATCATGATCTCCCGCCGCGGCCTCGGCCAGTATTCCGGCAATGGGAGTCGCCGCGCTCCTGATTCGCACTTCGCATTCAACATCGATTGCCTTTAGCGTCGCCGCCGCGCGATCCAGGTGACTGCGCGCGAGCGGAGTCACTTCCCCCGATTCCCTTGCTACGTACAGCAACGTGACCTTTGCTCCCACGCGTCGCGCCAATCGTCCGCCCACACGGACATCGCTCTTGCCGGGCTCGCCTGCCGCCGTGCAAATCAATACGCGATCGAGACGGGTCCGCTCTCCCTTCGCGATGAGCACTGGAATATCCGCGTGCCGCAGCACGGTCATCAAGGTTTCACCTAGCTGCCGCGCCATCGCTCTGGCTTCGAGCACAGGGATTCGCGAAGGCCGCGACCGCGCGCGAGCCGTCATCACCAACATTTCGTAAAGCGATGCAGCTTGCTCGGCAGCGATCTGTTCCGCTGCATTCCCGAAGCGGACGCGCAGCGCGGCTTCAGCCAATGACTCGGCTTTCACCCGCTCGGTGAGCTTCGCTCGCAAGGCCTCGGCTTTGTCCGGGTCCTCCGCTACGGCCAATACCGTTATCGAACCTCGCAATCGCTCGGCGAGCAAGCGGGTGATCGCAAGCGGCGCCGTCGAGCCTTCACCCGGATCGCACGCGAGCAAGTGCGCGTCGGGTTGATCCAGAATCGTCCACGCCCGCACGCCAACCCACACTTCCTTTCCGTTGACCTGAACCTCGGATGGCAAGGTCGCATCGATCAGCAAACACTCTTCGCCGAACGGCGGCGGTGGAGCAAGCTGCCGCGTTCCGGCGGGCCTGGGCAATCTCACTCGCACGCGGCGCAACGGTCCGGCAAAACTTTCTTCGATGATCGTCCCTTTCCCTACCACGGGCGCCTCTGGAGGCGAAACATCCGAGTCGAGGACCACCTGCTCCGGGCGGAAAAGCAACTGCACGCGCGCGCCTTCGTCGTGTGGGCTCTCGACAGGTATAGGCAGGGTGAGAGAGCCGAATCGCGCTTGTCCCTGTTCAGCTCGACCGACCAGCACCGTTCCTGCGCCGAGGAACGTGGCCGCGAACAAAGACCGTGGACGCGCATATAAAGCTTCGCTCGCGCCGACCTCGAGCAGCCGGCCGCGTTCGAGCACTCCGATGCGGTCGGCCAGCTCGAATGCTTCTTCCTGGTCGTGGGTGACGAGAATGGTTGCCACGCCGAGCCGCTGTTGAATCTCCTTCAGGCTGCGTCTTAGCTGCGAACGAATCTTGACGTCCAACGCGCCGAACGGTTCGTCCAGCAACAGCACATTCGGTTCATAAACCAGCGCGCGGGCAAGCGCGACGCGCTGTTGTTGGCCCCCCGAGAGCTGATGCGCATAGCGGCCGCCCATTCCTGCGAGCCCAACCAGCTCCAGCAACTGCTCTCGACGCCGAGTGCGCTCCTCCCTTGGCGTCTTTCGGATTCGCAGTCCAAACTCGATGTTCTCTGCAACGGTCATGTGACGGAAGATCGAGTAGTTTTGAAAGACGAATCCGGCGCCCCGCTTCTGCGGCGGCAAATGAGTTACATCCGTTCCGTGCAGCAATATCCTTCCGCTGGTGGGCTGGTTCAAGCCTGCGATCATTCGCAACACCGTGCTCTTGCCGCTCCCGCTCGACCCGAGCAGCACGAACAACTCCTTATCCGCCACTTCCAGCGAGACGTTGTCGACCACCCACTGATTACCGTAGCGCTTCGATATTTCTTCAAGAACAATTGACATCGAAATCCTGGAAAACGATTAAGGCTGAATGATGAACGATGAAGCCATCATTCAATTCAGCCTTCACTATTCATACTTCAGCATCGCTCAAAACGCCACTTGAACGCGGCTGAGAACGACGAAAAAGTTTCTATCGCCGGGTTTGGGCGAGCGCGCCGGATCTTTGAATCGCTCAAAACCGATGTCGAGCATGTATCGCACGTAGCGGTTCATATACCAGTTCGGGCCGAAGTAAAACGACTCTGCGCGATTCGACTTCGCCGTGCTGTCAGCGATCTGAAGGTTGGCATATCGGAACTTCAACTCCCACGCGCCAAAACGGTGCAAGCCTTTTCCGTCGCTGAACAGGTTATGCTTTGGCGTAAGCGTTCCGGCTTCGGGTTTATCTTCGCCGGTCAGCATGTAAGTGAACTGCGCCGTATACCCTTTAGCGACGACGCCCGGAAGGTTTCGGCCGGCGACGCCGAGGTTGTCACGGCGCTGATTCGTTTGATCATACTCGGCGCGGATAACTGCGGGTCCGAGCAGCCAGGTCATCTCGCCGTTTGCCCGAATGTATTTTCCATTGATCGTATCGGGAGTGAAGAAGCTGAAGCTCCGGCTTTCGGTTTGCCCTCGCACACTTGTGCCTCCCAGGCTGCGACCTTGAGTAAACGCGCCGCCAAAGATGAATCCTTTGCTGATGAAACCCTTCCCGTTTCTCCAGGGAGCGAATCGCAAACGAATCGCGGTTTCGGGAGTTCCGTTGTTATTATTCGCGAGCAGCCCTTTGCCGTTGAAGGCGCCGATATAGTACTCGAACTCCCCAGTTTGGATGATCTCGTCTTTCGTCCAGTTTAGAGTACCCCAAGCCATCAAGCCGGGACTACGACTTGGCACGAGGTTATTCACCATCGAACGCTCGACGAAATCCTGAAAGCTGTCGGTTCTAATCTCCTCCTGGCTGATGGGCACCCGGAATTGCCCGAAGCGAAGTTGAAACTCATCGATGCGATGAATGTTCACATAGAAGTCTCGCAGCAAAGTGCCGCTCGTGTCGGCGAAGTCGCCTTCGAGTTTGAAATCGAAGTAGCGCGCTACTTTGCCTTCCGCCGCTAATCGGGCGCGCCGGATCAGAAAAGTGTTAGGAGGATGATCGCCCGATTGATAAGCGCGGCCATCGAGTTGCGCGTATCCTCCAATATAAGTCTCGAAGCTGCTGTCAGCGCTGCGCAGAAAGGCATGATTCCTATCCCACCCTGCAACGACTGCCGGCTTATCTTGAGCCTTCGCCTGGCTCGCGGCAGGCGCATCCTTGGGCGCCTGGCCGGCTTGGAGCGATGCGGTGCGAAGGTCCGCGGATACGCCGACAGTTCCATCGAGTCCCGTTGAGGACACCGCCGCTGCCGCTCGCGCTTTACCGTCCGTTTCGTCGAGGCGCTTTTGAATAGTCGCCAGCGCGCGCTGCTGCTGTTCAATGAGCGCTTGAAGCTGTTTCACTTGTGATTTCAACTGCTCCATTTCTGACGCCCCGCTCGTGTCGCTTTGCTGTTCCGGCTTTTGATTCGAAACTGCCGGCGCTTCTGACTTGTTCGCTTGCGCCTGCGCTGAAGCCAGCGGGACAAGCAGCGCGAAGATCGCGAGGAGCAGATGAAAGAGGGATGGCTTTCTATCGAAGTTCATAAGGCTCTCCTTGTTTCCATGAATGGGTTCTCGGCGCAGTCGTTGAGGACCAAGGCTTAAAGGATGCGTGTATGTTCGGTTCGCTTCTTGAGAAACTCGATCCCCATCAAGATGACGAACGATATCGCCGCCAGCAGCACCGCCATTGCGTTCGCGCCGACGTAGTTGCGGTCATCAAGCGATCGGTAGATGAAAAGAGTGGACGTTTCGGTCAAGCGGCTCACGCCGCCGCTTACAACCAGGACCGCGCCGATCTCGCCGACCGCGCGCGCAAAGGTGAGCGACACACCATAGAGCAATCCCCAGCGTATCGCCGGCACGGTGACATGCCAGAAGGTCTGCAGCCGGCTCGCACCGATGGTTAATGCCGCGTCTTCTTGATCGAGACTGACCTGGCTCAAGACCGGCGCGACTTCGCGTATCACGAACGGCAAAGATATGAAGATCGTCGCAAGCAGAATCCCGGGCAAAGCAAAGACTACCTTGATTCCGAGCGCGTCCGTTAAAGGGGTAAGCCATCCGGTCCTGCCAAACAAAAGTATCAACATGAAGCCGGCTACTACCGGCGAGACCGCGAACGGCATGTCAACGAGCCCGTTGAGAATCCGCCGGCCCCAGAACTGGTCGCGCACCAATACCCACGCGATGCAAAGTCCAAACAACGTGTTGATGACGGTCGCGCCGACGGCCATCATCAGAGTCAGCTTGAGGGAACTGAGCGCATCGACCGAGGTCAACTCGCGCCAAAACGCGCCAGCACCTTCCCCGAAAGCGCCCGAGATAATCGCCACCAGCGGAGCTACCAGCAACCCCGCGGCATACAACACGACAATCGCGATCAGCGCTACCTCGATGATCCTCGCGCGCGCGAAACCGAGAGCGTTATTGCCGGAAGCCCCTTCACCGCCAAGCCGCTGAGAACGCGGAGGCGGCGCCGAGCTTTTCGTCTGCGTAGCCTCTTTGTCTATTGTGCCTCTGCGGTGAAGGCTGTTCATATCAACCCGAGACATGACTTTCCTTGTTGCGGCCCTGAAGCCACTCGACAGTCACAATCAAAGTGAATGAGAGCACCAGCAGAAGGATTGACATCGCGCTGGCTCCGCGCTGGTTCTGCGACTCGATTTGCCCGAACACGTACACCGGCGCGGTGAGCGTGACTCCGGGAATATTCCCCGCGACTACGACGACCGAGCCAAACTCGCCGAGCGCTCGCGCGAAGCACAACAATGACCCTGTGATGATGGACGGTGCAATCGTCGGTAACACCACCCGCAGGAACGTCGTCCACTTTGACGCGCCGAGCGTGTAGGCTGCTTCTTCTTGTCCTTTTTCCAACTCCATCAACACGGGTTGCACGGCGCGAATGACAAACGGATAAGTGATGACCAGTAGCGCGAGCACTATTCCGGGGGTCGCGAAGATGACCTGAATGCCGTGCGCATTGAGCCACGCACCGACCGTGCGCTGCGGGCCGTAAAGCGCGACCAGCATCACTCCGGTCACTAGAGTTGGAATCGCAAACGGCATGTCGATGATTGCGTTGAGCAGGCCTTTTCCGGGAAACGGAAACCGAACCAGCACGTAAGCGGTGAGCGTGCCCATCACCGAGTTGATGATCGTGATGATAGCTGCAGTCATCAGCGTCAATTTTAGCGCGGCAAAAGCCGTGGCGTTTGTCACGTCGCCCCAAAACGCTGTAAGCCCGCCGGCGAACCCGTTCTGAACGATCGCAGTCAGAGGCAGCACTACCATGAAGCCGAGATAGACAAAAGCTGTGGCCCTCAGCCCCCACTTTCCCCAGGGCAATAGAGCGCGAGCCGAAGCGGCCGGCCTGGGAGTATTGAGATTTGCTTGCGCGCTACTCATCGCGACTTCTGAAGCTCCTCGGTGACCTTCGAATAGACGCCTTGCGGTCCGTATATCTCGTCGATCACTCTTGTCCACCCGCCCAGATAGTCTATTTTCCAAAGATCTTGGACAGCCGGGAATTGAGCACTGACTTCTTGAGCAACGGTTTGATCGACGGGCCTCAAGCCAAATTTTGCGTACGCACGCTGCGCCTCCGGCGTCCAAAGGAATTGAACAAAAGCTTCGGCGACTTCGCGCGCGCCGTGATTATCGACATTCTTGTCAACGAGCGCGACCGGGTTCTCGATCAAAATAACCGAATGTGGGACCACATAGTCGTAGGTCTGCCCCGCCTGTCGCCCAACGAGGACCTCGTTCTCGTATGTGATCGCAGCGTCGCCGATGCCCTTCTCGAAGTTGGTGATTGACTCGCGCGCGCCTTTATCCATGATCGAAACGTTTCGAAGAATGCTCTTGAGGAACTCGGATGCAGCAGCCTTGTCGTCCTTGGCAACCCCCGTGAAGCCTCGGAGCGCCGCGCCGTAAATGGCATTGATGTTCCATTGTGCGCCCCCTGATGTTTTCGGATCGGGAGTCAGCACGTTCAGACCCGGTTGAGCGAGGTCCTGCCAGTCTCTTATGCCTTTCGGATTCCCCTGACGCACAGCGATGACAACAATCGAGCTGCTGATCATTCCGTGATTAGGCTTCGCTTTCCAGTCGTGGGTAATGAGACCGGCTTCGGCGATCTTATCTATGTCGCCTTCGAGCGAGAGCGCGGCGATGTCGGCTTCAAACCCGCCGATGATCGCGCGAGACTGGGCGCCACTGGCCTGGTAGGATTCCTGGAACTCAACATCTTGCCCGGTCTTGTCCTTCCAGTATTTTTGGAACGCGGGAATGACAGCTTTGCCATATGCCTCGCGCGGCGTCGTATAGCCGCCGAGAATCAGCGTGACCTTGTTGCCGCCCTTGCCCGACGGGCTTCCGCACCCCTGAAGCGCGCTTATGATGAAAAGCACCGTGAATGAGGTGACTAATGCCACGCATACACCTCTCCGTTTGCTTGCTCTAGTGTTCATAGAAGGCTATCTCCTCTAAGGTTAAGAGTAGACCTCGCTCGTCCACCGAACGAAAATGCTCTTTAACTTTTACAGAGGGAATTAGCCGCGCGAGGTGCAGATCATGAACGGTGCGAGGCGCCCTCGCTCCGTATGATTCGTCGCGGCGTAATGCCCTTCCTTTTAGCCTACGAGGTTAGCTGACGGGCTCGGACTGGAAGTGTCCTACGAGATCCGCGGCTAAAGCCGCGTTGCTCGATGCGCCCCGTGCCCAGCTCCTGGCTGGGCTTTGGTTCCCCCGCGTTGCTCGTCTCGCGCTAACAAAAACGCCGCGAGCAACCTCGGCAGACATACTGTGAACGAGGAGATAGTAACCAGAGGAAGAGAGCATTGTCAAAAGCGGATTCTATATGACGGCGCGTCTCGTTGGCGGGTCAAGTCTTAAAAAGTCCGGTCGCTCAAGCAAGCCTAAGCTGGATGCCTAACTTGTCGCAAATCGCTCTCACGCTCTCTATGCGCTTGCGGGACGGGTGCTTGAAATCGATAGCCCGATCCGTTGCCGGCCTTCTCGCGCCGGCAGGCGCATCGCCCATCCAAAACACCTCTCCGCCTCTTGGAATCTTTTTGAGTTCAGCTTCAAGCGCTTCGATCCCTATGCGCTCCGCGCCCCGGGATGTGATTTCTCCATAGGTTTTCGCGCGGTTGGTCCCGACGAAAAGCGAATAATGCCATTTGCCTTTGACCTTCCAACTGTAGAGCTCATAACCCTTCATTGACTGCTGAGGAACTTGACCATAAGCGGTCAGCGACATTAGCAGTGTCACGAAGCCGGCCATCAATTGCCTCCGAAGCATCCTCTCTCCTTATCACTCCCTGCGCGGTTACCCGCCGGAGCTCGAGCCCGTCATAGCGCTTTCGATCTCCTCGATGGTTCTCGGCACACGCGCTGAAAGTACCTGGTTTCCCTGTTCAGTCACGAGCACGTCGTCTTCGATGCGGATGCCAATTCCTCGATAGCGGGGGTCGACGCCTTCCGCGTCTTCAGCAATGTAAAGACCGGGCTCAATTGTCATAACCATTCCCGGCGCAAGCCGGCGCCATTCATCCGCGACTTTGTATGGCCCAGCGTCGTGCACGTCCATTCCAAGCCAGTGACTGGTTCGGTGCATGTAGAACTTCTTGAACGCTTCCTCTTCGATTAGCTTATCGATCTCGCCTTCGAGCAAGCCGAGCCGCATCAATCCTTCCGTTAGCACACGGACGGCTCGGTCGTGAGGCTCGATGAATGTAGCTCCGGGCCGCACCGCTTTGATGGCTTCGACCTGCGCGTCGAGCACTAGCTGATACAGCAAGGCCTGATCCTCAGTGAAGCTCCCCCGCGCCGGCCATGTCCTGGTTACGTCGCCCGTGTAGTAGCCGAATTCGGCCCCCGCATCAATCAGCACGAGATCGCGGTCCTCGATCCGCCGGTTGTTCGTGGTGTAGTGGAGCACGGTCGCGTTTGCGCCCGACGCTACAACGGGCGGATACCCGGAGCGAGGGCTCCCCTTCTTGCGAAACATATAGCGCAGCTCGGCCTCGATCTCGTATTCGTAAGCGCCGGGGCGCATAGCGCGCATCGCGGCAAGATGACCTTCGCATGTGATGTCTACAGCTCGGCGAAGCAGTTCGAGCTCATCAGGGGTTTTGATCAGCCGCATTTCGTGCAGCAGCTCCGCGGGGTCAATCACCGAGTTCGGGCCTGTCCCTTCTCGCTGCCGCTGGCGCTGGAACCGGCGCATCAAACCGATCAGCCGCTCGTCGAATGATGGATCGCCGCCAAAGCGGTAATAAATCCGATCAGCCTTCTCGGCAAGTTTAGGCAGTTCTTCATCCAGCTTGTCCATAGTGAACGCAGCATCAGCGCCGTACTCACGTTTCGCCCCCTCTTCTCCGGAGCGCCAGCCGGTCCACACTTCGCGCTCGCGGTCCTTTGGTTGAACAAACAGGACGAACTTGTGCTCGGGATGGTTCGGTGCGAGCACGGCGACAGCATTCGGTTCCTCGAAACCAGTGAGGTAATAGAAGTCCGTGTCCTGACGATACTCGTGCTCGACGTCCGAGTTGCGAAGAGCGGTCGGCGTGGTAGGGAATATCGCGATGCCGCCGTGTATCCGGCGCATGAACTCCTCGCGCCGCTGCCTGGTTCGTTGTGTTGTGGGCTCGCTTGGACTAGCTGTTAACATGACGTTGGGACTTCGGGTGCTTGATTGTGTCCAACCTTGATGTAAGAATCTCAACTATATCGAGCACGTGTGACTTTCTCAAGCGAGCGTCCGATCGAGCCCGAACGGCCCTTTTGCGCGGGATCAAGCATGCGACAGCCGAAGGCGTGAAGCGAGGCAAAGCAGAGTGAGCAGGGCGCCCTTTCAACTCGTTACCACGGAGCCAGCCCTGGAAAAGGCTCTGGAAGCCATTTCTCGCCATCAGATCATCGGTGTCGACACCGAGACTACCTCGCTCGATCCCCTTCAGGGCAGAGTGAGGTTGCTTCAGTTTGCAACTCCCGAACAGAGCTTCGTCATCGACCTCTTTCAGCTTCCGGCGATGAGACACGCGGGGCTGCGCGAGCTGCTGTCATCGACCAAGCCGATCAAAACTCTCCACAATGCCAAGTTCGATGTGAAGATGCTGCTTCATCACTTCGATCTCGAAACGCGCGGGCTGTTCGACACATTGCTGGCGAGCCAGTTGATCGGCGCCGGTCGACACGAAGGCGGGCACGGCCTCGCCGCTGTTAGCGATCGTCATCTCGGCGAGCTCGTGGACAAATCCCTCCAGATTAGCGACTGGTCGCGGGAGCTCACCGACGCTCAATACGAGTACGCGGCGAAGGATGCGGCGTTGATGTTGCCGCTCTACGAGAAACTTTCGGCCGGCCTTCATGAACTGAACCTGGAGGAAGTGGCCAGGCTCGAGTTTGATTGCGTCCTGCCTATCGCGGCGATGGAGCTCGCAGGCATGGCGCTTGATGTGGATTGCTGGCGCCGGCTCGTAGCCGGTCTCGAGCGCGCGCACGAGGTGTTGTCCGATGAGCTGAAACGTGAGCTGGCAGCGGGGATTCCCCAGCTCACGCTGTTCGGCGAGCCGCCAAACATCAACCTCGATAGTCCGACGCAGATAACGGACGCGCTTGCCCACATGGGCATCAAGGTTGAAGGCACGCGAAGCTTGCACCTTCAAGCGCTTGCAAAGGATCATCCCGCGATCGAAAAGCTCTTGGAATATCGTAGTGTCCAGAAGCTTCTTTCGAGCTACGGTCTTGCGCTGCTCGAACACGTCAGTCCCGTCACCGGACGCATCCACGCGGACTTCAGGCAAATGGGCGCCACTGGCGGACGCATGAGTTGCTCTGACCCAAATCTACAGCAGGTACCCAACACGCCCGAATATCGCTCGTGCTTTCGCGCGCCATCGGGCCGCAAGCTTGTGATCGCGGACTATTCGCAGATCGAGCTGCGCATACTCGCCGATTGGTCCCAAGACACCGCGCTGGTTAAAGCCCTGCTGTCTGGCGAGGACTTACATTGCGTGACTGCCAGTCAGATGTTCGGCATCCCGCTGGAACAGGTGTCCAAGGATCAACGCGCGGCGGCAAAGCAGCTCAACTACGGAATTATGTACGGACTGGGCGCTCAGGGGTTAGGCGCGCGAATCGGATGCTCGCTCGACGAGGCCGAGATACTGTTACGGAAATACTTCGATGCGTATAGCGGAGTGGCCGCGTTCCTGCGAGATGCGGCCGACCGAGCGGTGACGGATCGCGAAAGCCGCACACGCTCGGGCCGGTTGATCTATTTCAGTTTCGACGCGAATGATCGCAGCCAGGTGGGCGCTACTCAGCGGCTCGGAAAGAACGCGCCGATTCAGGGCTCATCGGCGGACATCATCAAGCGCGCGTTGGCGCTGCTGTATGATGCGCTCAAGCCGCTGGACGCGAAAATCGTGAACTGCGTTCACGACGAGATTGTCATCGAAGTGGCCGAGGCACAGGCCGAGGAGTGCGCGGCGATTCTCGATCGCGAAATGATGGAAGCAGCACGGGAGTTCATCCGCAGCGTGCCCGTCGCGGTCGATATCGTGATCGGGGATGCGTGGTTGAAGTAGCGAACAGGCAGATTGGAGAATCTACGGCATAGACGGCGGTCGGACGTCACGCTTGCTTCGCCAGGCGGCTGAGCGAATTCAAGCGCATGGCTTCAGTTTTCCAATCGCTTCAGTTTTCCAATTGCTTCAGTCTTCCAATTGCTTCAGTCTTCCAATTATCATTCGATGCCTGGCTGATGAACTGCTTCCAGTCCCGCCGCGCGTCGTCATTGCGATTGGCGCGCTCTTCAGCAAGAGCTCTATTGAAGAGAGCTTCGCCGTAAGGGGGAGACTTCGCCAGAGCCTTGCTGAAATACTCGATAGCGTCGGAGTACCTATCCAGTTGTAGAAGCGCCACACCCGTGTCGCTGAGCGCTTCGGGCGTTTCGACTCCGCGGGCGGCCAGTTGATTCAGAATCTCGAGCGCCTGCCGGGCATCGGCCCGTGTTCCGCGCGCCAGATAAACGCGAGCCAACACGTGTCTATCGTCGACTGGAGCGGTCACATCCATGGCCGATTTCAGTTTGATGAGGGCGAGGTTGAACTGCAGCTCGTCATCGTGACGATCACCGCCTCGAGTCACGCCCGCGTAGCGAGAGTGATTGAATCCACCCGAGACTCGAGCCTCTATGTATCGCACGTCCTTATTGGCCAATCTGAGCGCCTCCATACCGGCCTGGCCGGGCGCCTGGCCCCTGGTAATCAAAAAGAGACTCGCAGCGGCGATTGCGCATGTTACAAGTCCGACTGACGCGAGTCTCGGATAAGAAACATAGAAACCGCCGGCAGCTCGCGCTTTCTGAGCCGGCTTGCGGCGGTTGCGTTCATCTCTCTGTATGTAGGCGAGGACTCTTTCGGTCTGTGCAGACACGGCTTCCTCGGTGAGCGGAGCCGCCGCTTCCTCGGAGCGTCCAAGAAAAGCCAGGACTTGCCGGCAATCATCGCACCCGGCGAAATGCTGCTCGCACTGGACACTGCGGTGTGCTGGAAGTCTGCTTTCGGAATAGGCGAGAATGTCAGCTTCATTGGGGCAACCAGGGGTTCTCCCCCCGACCAGGCGTAGTAGAACATCACTTATTTTCATTGTGGCTTCCTTGCCTCCATATACGGTATTGCCTTCGCCGAACACCGCCGAGCTACGGGGGCGCAGTCCTGAACGCTCACAATTAGCGCCAATTGGAATGCTAGCTTGGCAATTGGCCCGGCCCACTCTGCCGAAGCGCCGGCCAATGAAGGGAAATCCTGCTCTCTCGTCTCTTCCCTCCACTTATTATTGACGGAAAGTTTTTGGCGGACGATTCAAGAATCTTCCAAATAAGATCAAAGTTTTTTTCGCTGGAATCAAACCCGGTTAACTTTCTGAGCACAGTCTTTAGAGCAAAACTCGCGCCCGCCGACGAGCAAGGCGCTTGTGTGGGTTATGTACATGCCGCAATTCTGGCACCGGGTCATATGTGCCGGACGACCTTCACGGGTTGTTGCGCCAGAGCCGCGGCCAGACGGCAAAGACAGAAGCCGCCTGACTAAACGAACCGCGACGTAAGCCAGGAGACAATAGACTATGAATCGGAAAAACATTGTGCTTGACGACTTCGGGATGCGTGAATCCGAAACGCATCGCCGCAATTCAGCAGTTTGCCTACTCCTTGGGAATGCTCACCGCCTTGCCAGCCTTCAAGTCCGCGACCAGCGTTTCCAAAATAGAGATCCTCTGATTGGTCGGGTCTGTTTCCTTGAGGCGTTTGACCGTCTCTTCAGCCGCGCGCGCGTCTCTCTTTAACACGTAGGCTTCAACAAGATGGCCAAGAGCGTGCCCGTTCTTGGGATCAATGCCGAGCGCTTGTTGAAGCTGCGGGATCGCTTGATCGGGTTGCGGCGGTTCGCGCTGAACGTAGGTTTCAGCCAGCGCAACGTAGAGATCAGCCTCCTTCGGTTCGGCCTTGATCGCGCGATTGAACCATGTCTCCGCTTCAGCATAGTTCTTCTGGTCAAAATAGTACTGACCTAAGAAGGCGCCCGCGCCCCCGAGTTGATTAAACTGGTTCGGGTCGATGGCATACGCCTTGTTCAAATATTCGACGGTCTCGGCGACCCGGCCGACCTGATTAAAAATCTTCGCAGCTTCAACCTGCGCTTGAAAGTCGTTGGGGCTATTCTTGGCGCTCTCGATGACTTGCTGTACCTGACCCATCATTGCTTGCTGGGCCTGCTGGCCGCCGCCTGCCGCGCTTGCCATCCCCGGCTGCGTCGGATTCGAGGCCGGCGACGCGTTGCTCTTGTTGTAATTCTGCGTGAGAAAGAAGCTGATAATGAATCCGATGGCCAAACCGATGATGCCGATAAGGTACTTGTTCTTGTTCACGTTTGTCTCCGATAAAACCGTACCGTAGGTTGTCTAACCTGCGGAACTACGAAACGAGCCGAAGGTTAGACAACCTACGGTGCATCCGATGATTCTGGAGCGGGTCTGTAAGCCGAATCCTGTTCCGGCTCCCGATGTGTCCGAGCGGCACAGCCACCCGAGCGCGATCAGAAGTCAGCGACGGTCATTCATCTAGGCGGCGGATTACTCCGCTCGCTCGAGCGACCTACCCGGAGGTCGTAGCGCGACAACCTTGCGGTGCGCGCTTCGGACGGGCAGCCCTGATGACGCCTCCCTATTTGGTCTTGCACCACGGAGAGTTTGCCTAGCCACGGAGTGTTACCACCCAGTGCTGGTGGGCTCTTACCCCACCGTTTCACCCATCACCTGATCTCCGAAGAAGCAGCTTTCGCCGCCGCCCAGGAGCCATCGGCTGGTCTTTTCTCTGTTGCACTTGTCGTCGGGTCACCCCGCCTGGCCGTTAGCCAGTCCGTTGCCCTGCGGTGTTCGGACTTTCCTCTCGCGCTCGCGGATCCAGGATTTGAAATCTCAAATTGAAATCTCAAAGACTAGAAACCGTAAGCGCCAGCAACCGTCCAACCCGCTCCAAAGAACCAGCGAAAGTATAACACAGAGGGTGAAGAGCTAAGGGCTAAAGGGCTAAGTGGAGTTCAGGGTTCAGGGTTCAGAGTTCCGAGTCCTCAAAAGATGAGGAGTTCGGATACCTGAGGTCCGACGTCGTTTGGGGAAGCTCAACCCCAGCCTGAACCCTGAACCCTGAACTCGGAACCCTGAACGCCCCTTTGCCCTTGTGCTCTTCGCGCTCTTATACTGACACAAATGCGTATTCTGGTTGTCGAAGACGAAGCCAAGATGGCCAGCTTCATCAAGCGAGGGCTTGAGGAAGAAGGCGCCGCCGTTGACATTTCTACCGACGGACAAGATGGGCTGTATCGCGCTTCGACCGGTACCTACGACCTAATCATTCTCGACATCACGCTTCCGTTAATGGATGGCCTCGATGTTTGCCGGAGGCTTCGGGAAAGCCGAATCTCGACGCCGATTCTGCTGCTGACTGCCCGCGACTCGGTTGATATGAAGGTTAGCGGACTGGACAGCGGCGCCGACGACTACTTGACCAAGCCCTTCGCATTCGCCGAACTACTCGCCCGGATTCGAGCCCTGCGCCGGCGCGACCGTGCCGAAGTGAGTCTCCGGCTACAAATCGGCGATTTGGTCCTTGATCCTTTGACCCGCCGCGTTACACGAGCGAATCAGCCGATCAGTCTCACGTCCAAAGAGTTTGCGCTGCTCGAGTGCTTTATGCGGCACCCGGATCAAGTGCTTTCGCGAACGGTACTTTCAGAGAACGTGTGGGATGAAACCTTCGACTCCTTCACGAATGTCATCGATGTGTACGTGAACTATCTGCGAAACAAGATAGACCGTAGCTTTTCGCCGAAGCTGATCCACACCGTTCGGGGCGCGGGTTACGTGCTGAGGAGACCGGAAACGGTTGGCGAGCCGGTGGGTGATCGAGAGCAGCGCTAAACCAAAAGGCGGGACCGAAGTCCCGCCTCTCAAAACTTACGCGACTCTTAAAACCTTTGACTTACTCGTCATCGCTGCTCGCGACTTCACTCTGCCGAGGCCGGAAGAAGGCTGATGGAACCGACACGGTTCCGGCGTTGACCACCCGCACTTGGAAGCTGCCCATCCGCTCAAGCTTCTTCGCCGGAACCACCACAATCAGCCGACCGCCCTTCAACGTCTCGGGCTTCTGTTGAATGACCGGAGCGTCCTCCATACCCAACTTAAAGAACTCGACTGTTGCGCCTCTGCGGAAGTTCGCGCCTCGAATCACAACACGGACCTGCGAAGCGTCATCTTTCACAGGCTGAATTGAGACGTCTGCGATCTCGGGTCCGACGATGCTCAGCCCCATGTTCGTTGAAGCCACGCCGTCTGCGTCGTTCGGGTTGACCACCTGAAATCTTAGCGTGTCCGGTTTCTCGAGCAGCCTGTTCAAATCAGCCGTGAGAGTTACGGTCAAATGAGAGCTGTTCCGGAAGCGCACGTGCTTGTTCTCAACGCGGGCATTTCCGGCGTACACCCGTGCGTTCTTGCGGAAGCTCTTACCAAGGATGTCGATCCTCACCTGGGATGAACCGGCGAAGATTCTGCCCGGCGCAAAGGTGGTGATCTCAGGCGCCTGCACTTCAAGTTCGCGCGGCTCGGATGCGCTCCCGTCAGGGTTGCGCACGACCACCTCGAGGTCTCCGGATTCCTGAAAGATATGCGTCGGAACGCCCAGCTTGATAGCCTTGCTGTTCAGGCGCTGAACCTGGACTGCCGTAAACACGTCGCGACCAACCCGCAGCTCGACCTGAGCCCCTTCTCGGAAGTTGTACCCTGCTATCGTGAGCCCGAAGCTACCGTCGCCGGCAACGACGCTTTTGACGGTCGTCTTCAAGTCTGTTACGCGCGGACCAAAGATGCGCAGCTCTTTCTCATTCGCCGACACCAGGTCCGCCACCGCCAAATCTCTCACCTGCACTTTAACGCCGCCCGCTTTCACGCTGTCGGCGAGGTCCGCGGGAACGACGGCTTGCAGCGTGCCGGTACTGATTTGTTGAGTGTTGAGCGGCCGGCCGGCAACGACTACTGTTGAGCTGGCGCGGAAGTTTTTTCCCGTCACTCTGAGCGTGAACGGCGTGCTCGGTCCGGCCACTTCGGCCGGGCTGATGCGATCTATCATCGGCGCGTCGGGTCTTACCACTCTCAGTTCTCTTGGTTGAGACAGCGCTCCGTTGGCGCCCTTGACCAGAATGTTGATCGAGGTGACTTGATCAAACAGTGCTTTGGGCAGCCTGGTCTCGAGCGCGCTTCCCCTTCTCACAAGGTCGGCGCCCATCTCGACACCGTTCACTAAGAGCGACGAGCCTTCGGTGAAATTCCTCCCGGCGACTATAAGCTTCAGATTCCTTAGCCTGCCCTGACCTACGGCCTCGGGCGACATCAATTCGATCATCGGAGCTGACGGGTCCGTCTCGTTGGGTCCGACAACATCGAAATTGATGATCGTCACCTGGTCGCCACTCGCCGCCGAGCGCACCGCGGCAATTGAATGCGTCTTTTCGCTCAGCGCAATTCGCCGAAGCTCGCTGCCAACCTCGTGATAGGATTCCAACTCGCCTGTGCCGGTGTTGAAGGCCAACAGCATCCCCGTAGTCGATCCGACGAACGCTATCGAAGCGTCGCCGCTGAACGCGACGTTGTTGGCGAGCGAAAAGTCGACCCCCTCGGGAGGCGTGAATTCAGACAGGTCCACGAGGCGGCCGTCCTGATTTGCGATAATCGTGACTCCTCCGCGCTTGGCGTTAGATGGCCGCCGTATTCGAGTCGCCGCTATCATTTCATTTCCGTCTCGCCCCGTGGCAACGGTTATGCGTTCGGGAGAAGGTATGGAGATGCTGTCGATGATGATGCCGCTCTCGGTGTCTAACGCGAACAGGCGGTCGCCGGTCGACGCTGCAACGTAGACTAATCGTCCATCTGAGCTGAACGCCGGATTGTTCGCTTCATCAAAGCGCGCGATCGACGGGTTGAAGTTCACGCCTGATGTCAGCTCGCCCTGGTCATCGATCCGTATCACCGATAGGTTGTTCCCGGCGGCGCTCGAAACCGCCAACCTTCGCCGCGTGCCGTCATCATAGAGCGCCATCTCGGATGGCCGTCCGATCAGGGCAAGATGAGAAGCCAACTGTCCGGTTTCTACGTCGAACGAGTAAAGGGTCGGCACGTCGAAGCTCGATGCAATCAGACAGAACCGTCCGTCTCGGGTCAGCACCGCGCCGGTTGCGGCCGTGATCCGCGCGTCGATAGGAAGCACCAGCAGCGATTTCAACTCGAGCCGCTTTGCGCTGGTCGCATCGATGACGCTCACCGTCGCAGGACTACCGCTCGAGGGATCATTCACAGCCGGAACCGCGATCAGCCTGCGACCGGCCGTCTCTACGATCGATATCGAGCCCAAACTCTCGCCGATAGCAACCGATGAAAGAATCCTGCCTGAAGTTAAGCTGAATGAGATAAGCGATCCGCCGGTGACCGACGCGACGAAGCCGACTTTGCCGCTCGAGGCGATCAGCGGTTGCGCGTGCTCGTCGAGGATGGCGGACGAAGGCAGCGAGACGCTGCGCACTCGAGAAAGCCTGGTTCGATCGCTTCCCTGCGCAACTGCAAGGCTGAGCAGTAACAGGCAAGTTACAAGCGTCGCGGGTTTGCGATTGGGCTTCAACTGTATGAACTCCTGGTTGTTAAACTCTCACGCGCATGTGAGGGCGTGCGCGTGGGAGAATCTTATTCTTTTCCGCTGACCAGATCAAGGACAATCAAAGCGCTGAATGGCCGGTCACCGCCCGCCTCCGCGACACGCGCTTACGAAGGACGGTGCTGGATCGAACTCGCCGCACGTGGCAGAATGCTTCTCAGGAACCGCAGGGGTGGTCCCTCGGCAAACAATGATTATCGTAAACCGCAAACGCGCCGGCATCATCAATACGGCTCACGGCTCCGAGCTTCGGCCGCTCATCGATCGGACGTCGTCGGAAATCACTCAATGCAGTCTCGCTGAAGAGATACTCCCGCCGGGCTGCGCCGTGACTCCACACCATCATCGCGAGATCGAAGAGATTTATTACGTCGTTTCAGGTCGTGGCTTGATGACGGTTGGCGACGAGACTAGTGACGTCGAAGCTGGCGATGCCGTCTACGTCCCGCGAGGCCATCGGCACACTCTTGAAAACACCGGCGATCAACCTATCACGCTGCTCGTCGCTTGCGGCCCGGCATTCTTCTACGAAGACGAAATCAAAGAAGCTCGAGAATAGAGATTTGGAACAGTCGAGGAGACGAGTGAGATGAAAAGACTGGCGATGATTGCCGCATTCGCGCTGATGTTTTCTGGCTTCCGGGCATGGCCCACCGCTTCGGGCACAACAACAGATTCGAGCTTTTCATCGACAGCAGAGCTTCAGACAAAGCAGGAGATGGACAGCCCGCGACTGGCCAGGTTGCGGAAAGAGCTTGAGACCGGAAGCCGCGATGCGCTTGAACAGTTCTGGAAAGAAGCCGCCTCTCAAGGCACTCCGCTTGTCGAACCCATTCAAGCCGATGATCGAAACGTGCTGGTGACTTTTCTCTGGCGGGCCAGAGAAGAAACGAGAAACGTTCTCGTTTTTGCCGGCCTAAACGGCGGCGGCATCGCGAAGAATCAAATGCGCCGCCTGCCGGACACCGACCTCTGGTATAAAACATACCGGTTGCCGCGCGATGCGCGCTTCACATATCAGCTCTCGCCTAACGATTCGCTGGTGCCGATCGAAGACCTCGAAGAAAAGGACATCCCGGCGCGGGTTGCGACGTTCAGAATCGATCCGCTCAACAAACGCGGCGGCTCAATCGCGGAGTTGCCTGGCGCGCCCCCGCAACTGTGGGGTGTGCGACAACCCGAAGTCCCGAAGGGCTCGGTGGAAAACGTGAAGCTAAAGAGCGAGATTCTCAAGAACGAACGTCGAGGCTGGGTCTACACGCCGCCCGGTTACACTCGCGACGGCAAGCCTTATGGATTGATCGTGATGTTCGACGGGCCGATTTACACGCTGCTGGTTCCGACGCCGGCGATTCTGGACAATCTTCTGGCGAAGTCAAAGCTGCCGCCGATGGTTGCCGTCGTGCTCGACAACCCGACTCCCTACTCTCGCGTCACCGAGTTTGCTTGCTATGAGCCGTACGCAGAGTTCATTGCCAAGGAAGCTATCCCGTGGGTGCGGGCACGCTACAACGTCACCGCCGATCCAGGGCAGACGGTCGTGAGCGGCGTAAGCTTCGGCGGTCTGGCCGCAGTCTTCATCGGGTTTCGTCATCCGGAAATCTTCGGCAACGTGATATCCCAGTCTGGTTCGTTCTGGTGGAAGCCGGACAGTGAAAACGAGCCCGAGTGGTTAACTCGTCAGTTCGTCGCCAGCAAGAAGTTGCCGCTGCGGTTCTATCTCAGCGTTGGCGATTTTGAGAGGGGCCCGACGCCGAAGGGCGGTGCTGACATGGTGACTGTGAACCGGCATCTGCGCGATATCTTGAGGGCGAAAGGCTACGAGGTCGGCTACGGAGAATGCAATTGCGGACATGATTTTCTGAACTGGCGCGGGATGCTGCCGGATGCGTTGATGGCGGTGTTGGGCGGTAGCTTGAATCAGAAGACTGAAAGCAAGAAATAATCCGGGCTCATCGTATTAAGTTTGTAGTCCCGCCTTCAGGCGGAAGTTTGTAGGGCGTCGGAGACATCGCAATTGCGAACTTCCGCCTGAAGGCGGTACTACAAACTTCTCGCGCTACGAACTTCTAAATCACCGGTCAAACCGATGCTCGTACCCAGCGGGTTGAACCGCTTCGAGTGAGCCCTCGCGTTCAAGCTGTAGTCCCCTGCCCGCTACGATCTCACCCACTGCGGTGATCTCTATGCCACACACGGTTGCCAGCTCGGCGGCTCGTTGCTGGTACTCGGGCCGAACGGCAAAAAGCAACTCGTATTCTTCGCCGCCGTTAAGCGCCAACCTCAGAGGATCAAGTCCCGGCTCCGCCGCCGCGACGGAGCGCACACACTCGGCAATCGGAATGGCCTCGGCATGAATGATCGCGCCGCAATCGCTCTCGTCGAGTACGTGCCACAGGTCAGTGCTAAGACCGTCGCTGATATCAATCATCGACGTCGCCAGTCTTGCCTCACCGAGTGCTCGGCCGAGCTTCAATCGAGGCTCGGGCGCAAGGTGCTTGAATATCGCCTGCTGCCTGGCATCACTTCGGTCTTTCAAATCTTCGAGCCTGAACCCGTCTTCGAGCAGCGACAGTCCCAGCGACGACGCGCCAAGCGAACCGCTGACATAGATTCTGTCGCCGGTCTTTGCGCCTCGTCGGGTGACAGCTTGCCCACTTTCACACTCGCCGATCACACTTACGTCGATGAACAACGAGTCACGCGAGCTTGATGTGTCGCCGCCTATGATCGAAACACCGCTGGCGTCTGCAAGTTCGAACAGACCAGCAAACAGTTCATCGATGAACTCGGAGGAACACTTGTGAGGAATCGCGATGCTTATCATCGCAAACCTCGGCAAGCCGCCCATCGCAGCTATATCGCTCAGGTTGACCGCCAGTGCTTTGCGGCCTAAGAGGCGCGGTGTAGTCCACTCCGTGCGAAAGTGCACGCCCTCGACCATCAGGTCGCAGCACGCGATCAGGTCTCTTCCGCCGGGCAAGCTGACTACGGCCGCATCGTCGCCAATCCCCACCGCCACTTCATCGCCGACACCGGCCAGCCTTCTCAGTCGCGAGATGATTTCCGATTCGCTTGGCATGTCCTACAATTCTATAGCAAACTCGCCGGACCGTATTGTAGAATGACCTCGCCCAGCCTCCTCATTGATTCTCAACGAAAGAAAACTTCGGATGGAGTTCAACAAGACTGACGCGGCGATCCCCGCTAGCCCGACTAGCGCGGAAGCAACCTCAACTGTCGCGGGCGAGATAGACCTTTACGAGGAACTGAAGGCCTTCGAAGAGTTAACGTCCGCGGAGCAAAGGCGCTTGGTGGAACGTCTCCAGAATGCGGCTGCTGCGGAAGAGGTCTCCCAATCTCTCCCTGCCGAACCGGTCCTCACTCAACCGCCGATGCCCGAAGCCGCCGACGGAGCGCCTGCACGTCGCGCGGTAGAATCTGTGTCCGTCTACCAAGGTTCTAATGAGCCCGTTGCCGAACCGGTGCTCACTCAACTGCCAGTGCTCGAAGCCGCCGATTCAGCGCCCGCCCGTCGCGCGGTAGAATCTGTGTCCGTCTATCAAGGCTCTAAAGAGCCCGTCGAAGCTCATCTGCGACCCTTCGAGATATCCTACGCCAGCGGTCCACTCACCGAGATGAGTCCGCTGCTTCTCTTCATCGGCGCCTTATCGAGAGGCGTCTGTCTCGCCTGTGGCGCCGAGTCGGGAGTCGATGACTTGTTCTGCATAACTTGCGGAGTCTTCATCGACGAAGTCGACTCGACTCAACGACCGACGCAACCACTCAACCCAACCTGCTCGGATTGTAATTTGCGAATCGTGGCCGGTGAAATATTCTGTCCCGGGTGCGGGTCCGTACTCCCCGGGTAAACGCCAACGCAATCCTGGCGAAACGGCTAACTCGCAAAGCCGTCAATCGCGGCACGGAGCGCATCGATTGCGAGAGCCGCACAATGGGCCTTGGCGGGCGGCAGATGACCCAGCGCATCTGCGACGTCTTTTCTAGTGAGCGATCCAATCTCTTCAACAGACTTTCCGATGATCATTTCAGTCAGCACTGACGCGGCAGCAATCGTCGGAGGACAGCCGGACGCCTTGACCTTTGCTTCAATGAGCCGGCGGCCCTCGAGCCGAATAGTCAGCCTGATTCGGTCAAGGCAGACTTCATTGGTTACATCGCCGACGCCTGAGGGGTTTTCGAGCTCGCCGACGTTGCGGGGGTTTGCGATGTGCTCGGCGATTTGGGGGCTGTACATCTTCGTTGCCTTCGACTATGAATCTCAGATCGGTTACACGGCGTTCACGGTTCCAGCGAGGGCGCGATCTTCTCGGCCGCTTCTTTTGAAGTCAAAACCGGAAACACCTCGAAGTCCACGATGTCACTCCAATTTGCCATCCATTGATCGAGAAGCGTCCGGTCTGCCGTCTCCATAAGTTGGTAGGCGCGCTCTAGGTTTTCATCAACCCAACTGGACACGTACACCAACCCCTGCGGAGCCATCCGGCCACGGTCACGAAACCGCTGATAGACCGGCACAGCGTCCTTGTTCTTGAAGTGCTCGACGACCATGTACAAGGTATTAGCCAACGATCTCGTAATCCTTCGTGCGTGGGTTTAGTTGGTCCTAGTAAGATCTACGAGAGAGCCAGCTTCGTCGCTTCCGCTTCATCAGCCGGGATCATCTCGCGAAGCCGAACCACGGTTTCCGCGAGGACAGAAACCGCGTATTCGATCTCTTCTCGCGTAGTATAAGCCCCCAGGCTGAAGCGCAAGCTCCCGCGTACTTCATCGCGGGTGAGCCCAAGCGCCTGCAGTACGTGGCTTGGCTCGAGCGACCCTGAAGCGCACGCTGAGCCAGTTGATACCGCGATACCTCTTAGATCAAGCGCGATCAGCAAGCTCTCACCATCAATACCATCAATGCTCATGTTCGAGATATTGGGCACGCGCTGTTGTCTATCACCATTCACTCGGACATCTGGGAAACGGAAAATCACGTCCTGCTCGAGGTGATCCCTCAGCTCGAGCATTCGGCTTACGCGTTCGTCGAGGTGCATGCGTGCAAGCTCAGCCGCCTTTCCGAGACCGACGATCCCCGGCACGTTCTCCGTACCAGCTCTTCGGTCACGCTCGTGATGACCGCCGTGAAGCAGCTTCGCCAGGCGTGTTCCCTTTCGAACGTACAGAGCGCCGATACCCTTCGGCCCGTGAATCTTGTGGCCCGACAACGACAGCAGATCAACTCCGAGTCTCTTAACGTCGACCGGGATCTTGCCGACTGCTTGAACCGCATCGGTGTGAAGATGTAGATGATCCAGTCCCCGGGTTCGAGCTTCGGCGACCACGGCGGCGATCTCCCCGATGGGCTGAATCGTTCCCGTCTCGTTGTTGGCGAGCATCACTGAAATCAGAATCGTGTCGTCGCTGATTGCCTGGCGCATATCGTCAATGCTGACGATCCCGCTTCGAGATACTGGGAGATAAGTGACTCGATAACCGGCCGCTTCGAGGGCTTCGCACGTTGCGAGCACCGCCGGATGTTCGACCGTAGTCGTAATGATGTGCCGGCCGTATTCTCGATGGGCGTCGGCTATTCCTCGCACCGCGAGGTTGTCTGCTTCGGTTCCGCCTGATACGAAAACCACTTCGGCAGGAGCAGCGTTGATGAGAGAGGCGACTTCACGGCGGGCCTTTTCGACGGCGGCCTTCGCGCGCTGCCCGAAAGAGTGCACGGACTGCGCGTTGCCCATCTCTTGTGAGAAATAAGGCAGCATCGCTTCAATGACCTCGGGCGCCATTGCCGTCGTCGCGCTATTGTCGAGGTAGACCTTCATAACTTCAGGGTTCAGAGTTCCGGGTTCGTGGTTCAGGGTTTACCCGGAACTCTGAACCCTGAACCCGGAACCGGCTTGCTGCTATCCATGCTCCTCCTGCCACTCTTCGTACCAGACCATCTGAATCGCTTCGAGTTTCTTCTCGTTGGACTCCTTGGCATCGCCGGCGAAACCCTGCAGTTCCATCACCCATCGGTGCAAGTCCGTGAAGCGCACGGTGAGCGGATCAACATCCGGGTGAGCTTCCAGCAGCCTGATGGCGATTTCTTCGGTGTCGGTCCAATTCACTTCGGGCATCGTTCCTCCACAATGAATTCGGTCAATCGCGAAATGGCTTCAAGCCTCAGTTTCCGGCACCGTCGGTCGTCGCCGCTTCGCCGCCGGAGTCTTCATCGGTCACTTCGAGCTCCTCGCTGCGAACGAACGAATGACAGACTTCGCATTGGTAGTTCTTCGTCATGATCTTCTTAACCGCACCTTCAGAGTCAGCCTGCTCCCTCACCGCAGTCGAGAGCAGCAGATTCTGAGGCGATTTGCATTTCGGACAGAATTCTATACTCATAATGCTCCTGGTCGTCGTTGTCACGCGTTAGTGACGAAGGAATTCAAGCGTGTCCGGAATCTCAACCGTCACGTCGCCGGTGACCACGCACTGGCAGCCAAGCCTCGAATGCAGCGTCAAGCCGTCGGCCATGTAGAGCCGGTCCTCTTCGTCTTCGTCCATCTCCGTCAAATTCTCTTCGCCCTGTTTGACTATCACGTGGCAGGTTGTACACGCGCAGTTTCCGCCGCATGAGTGCTCCAGGTTAACGCCGCAGTTCAGCGCGATGTCCAGCAGCGACCCTTCCTTGCCGTGCTCGTGATAGGGCGTCACCCCCGGCTCGTACTCGACGGTCACCGGCTCGGTGTTCGAGCGCCGGAACGTGACCTTGCATGTCTTCCTGTCAGTCTCCGCTTTCTCTTCTTCGACGATGACGCTACCGATTCCTTCTCTCGCTTCCATGTTTAGCCTTCCGCAACTTCCGATACCTTGCGGTCTTTGAGCGCTGTCAGCAGCGCGGTGTCCATAATGACCTCCGCCAAATGATGCGAAGCGTCGTCCAGGCCTTTGATCTTTTCGCGTATCAATTGATAGTCCTCGCCGCCGACAGCCTGGCGAAGATCATCGAGAGCGCGCCGAATTCCCGTACGCTCGTCGTCATCGATCAACCCTTGTGCGTGCTCCGCCAGCGCTTTCTCCGCGGCGCGCATTACGGTCTCGGCTTCGTTGCGAGCTTCGATGAGTTGACGTTTGCGAATGTCCTCTTCGGCGAATTCGAACGAGTCGATCAACATCTTCTCGATCTGCTCATCGGTCAACCCGTACGAAGGCTTGACCTCGATCGAATGCTCTTGACCGGTTCGCAAATCGCGCGCGCTGACGGTCAAAATGCCGTTGGCGTCGATCAAGAACCTCACCTCGATTCGAGGGAACCCGGCGGGCTGGGGCGGTATGCCCTTCAGAGTGAACTTCGCGAGACTCCGGCAATCTTCGACCAACTCGCGTTCACCCTGAAGAACGTGAACGTCGATGCCGGTTTGATTGTCGACCCACGTGGTGAACATCTCCGCTGCCGAAGCGGGGATCGTCGAGTTGCGATTGATTATCTTGGCCACGACCCCACCCATCGTCTCGATTCCGAGGCTCAGCGGAGTGACGTCGAGCAAGAGCAAGTCTCTTCGCCCGCCTGCAAGCACATCGGCTTGAATGGCGGCGCCGAGCGCGACGACCTCGTCCGGATTTAGCTCGATGTGTGGCTCGCGCTTGAACAGTTCTTTCACTCTGCTGCGGACCAGCGGAATGCGCGTCGAGCCGCCTACCATCACGACTTCATCGATCTGCTCGGGAACGAGGTCGGCGTCTTTCAGCGCTTGCTTGCAGGGGCCAATCGTGCGCTCGGCCAGTTCAGCGATCAGCCCGTCGAATTCATGGCGCGCCAACTCGCGCCGATATGGTCCGTGCTCAGCTCCCAGATCGATCTCGATCAGCGCGCTGTCAGATTCCGAAAGGTCGTGCTTTGCCTTGATGACGGCTTTTCGGATCGCCTGAAATACGGCCGGATCGAGTGCGACGCCCTTGCCCGCGCCGCGTTCGAGTTCATCGATGACCAGTGTGATGATCCGATTGTCCAGGTCGTCGCCCCCTAGATGCGTGTCGCCGTTAGTCGAGAGCACCTCGAAGATACCGTCTTTGAGCTTCAGTATCGATATATCGAATGTGCCGCCGCCAAGATCATAAACGGCGACGATGGCCTCGTCCTTCTTGTCGATGCCGTACGCAAGCGAAGCCGCCGTGGGCTCATTGACGATCCGCAGCACTTCAAGCCCGGCCAGATGGCCCGCGTCTTTTGTAGCCTGCCGCTGAGCGTCGTTGAAATAAGCCGGAACCGTTATGACTGCCTGAGAAACTTCCTCGCCGAAGAACTGCGAAGCACTCTTTTTAAGATCGCGAAGTATGAATGCGGAAATCTCGGGCGGGGTGAAGACGCGGTCGCCCATCTGGAACCCAATCACTTGCTCGCTGCCCGCTGCAATCTGAAACGGAACGAGGCTGAGATCTTCCTGAACGTCTGCGCTGCCCTTTCCCATGAATCGCTTTACAGAATAGATCGCCTTGCGCGGTTCGGTGATGAGCCGATCGCGAGCTTCCTCTCCAACAAGCAAGCGGTCTTGCTCGTGGTCGTAATAAACAATCGACGGCACGAGCCCGTTGCCCGATTCGTCGCGAATAACCTCGGGACCGTGGTCGCTCATATAAGCGACGAGGCTATTGGTGGTGCCGAGGTCTATGCCGACTACGCGAGCAGACTTCGGGCGGCCGCTCAAGCTGAGTTCAATGACCGGCATTAATCAGAGTTCCTCCTGGATGCTATCAGCGAGATGACGAACGTATGATCGGTGTGAGAGCAACTCACTCATTCGATCGAGCAAAGGCTTTTTCTCGTCTGTCGCAGCGCTTCGATCCAAGGCGGAATCCCAGTCCTCAAACAGCGCGAGAAGCCGTTTGTCGATGCCGGCTAACTTTTCTCGCAAACCCGCGAGCGCATCTTCGAGCGCCGATCGGGCTTCAGCGACTTCCTCTTCATCGCCCATCCTTTTCGCAGCCTTCAACTCTTCAATCTGCATGTTCAATTCGAAGACTTCTTCTAACAAATCAGGCGGCGCTTTCTTCTCAGCTTCCTTGTAGCCCTCAAGCGTCAGCAGATACGTGACGCGCGCGACCTTATCGCGCAATGTGCGATACGCATCGTTTAGCATCGACGAGCGCTCCATACTGGCTTGCCGTTCAGGTTCGCTCGCGCTCATGAAGTAGTCAGGATGAAACTGCCGGCTAAACGCATAGAACGACTTTTCGAGTTCGGATTCATCGATGCGCAGCTTTCTAGGCAAACCGAAGAAGCTGAAATGACCCGAGCCCTCGACGGCTGCTTGAATCTTTCCGCACTCGGAGCAAAAGTGCGCCCCGGCGGATTGAGCGCCGCAATGCAGGCAGACGGTCTGAGAAACTCTTTCGGTGTTGATTGCAGCTTCAGCCATTCAGCTTTTGCGTCTTCGCGTTCTTTGCGTCTTGGCGCTAACTTCCCTCGCCAACAAAAAAAATGGTTGAGTCGCAACGGCGCCCAACCATCAATCTCTTCCAGAATTGGTGTTCCAGCCGGAGGGCCTGCCTATCTCAAACCGCAAACGATTCGCCGCAGCCGCACGTGCCCGAAGACTTGGGATTGAGGAAGGTGAAACCTCTTTGCATCAACCCCTCTTCCTTGTAATCAAGCGTCGAGCCGTCAAGGAACAAAAAGCTCTTCAGATCGACGAAGACCTTCACGCCGTCCTTCTCGAAGACTTGGTCACCAGGCCGCTCTTCGGTATCGATCGCCAGATTGTAGCTCATCCCCGAACAACCGCCGCCCTTCACGCCAACCCTCAGCCCGCCCTCGGCGATTCCCTGGTCGTGCATGATCTCGCGGACCTTCTCAACAGCTTTTGAAGTCAGTTCAATCATATCTCTCACGCGTTGACGGCGGCTTCTTCGGCCTTCGGCGTTTCGGTCGTCTGCTTCTTCTGATAGTCGCGCACCGCCGCTTTGATTGCGTCTTCAGCAAGAACCGAGCAATGAATCTTGACCGGCGGGAGGTTCAACTCCTTTACGATTGCTGTGTTCTTGATCGCCAGCGCATCGTCGACCGATCGTCCCTTGAGCCACTCGGTTGCGAGGCTCGAGCTTGCGATGGCCGAGCCGCAGCCGAACGTCTTGAACTTCGCATCCTCGATGATCTGCGTATCGGGATTGATCTTGATCTGAAGCTTCATCACGTCGCCGCACTCGGGCGCGCCGACAAGCCCCGTACCGACGCTGGGGTCTTTCTTGTCGAGGCTTCCAACATTGCGCGGATTGTTGTAATGATCAACGACCTTGTCTGAATATGCCATTTGTTTGTCCGTCCTCTCGTACTGTTGAGTTCTCTCTTATTCGCCAGCCCACTGAACCTTGCTGAGGTCGACGCCCTCCTGGACCATCTCCCACAGCGGTGAAAGCTCTCGCAATCTGTTCACGGCCTCGTTAACGCGGCCGATGGTGTAGTCGACTTCTTCCTCTGTGTTGAATCGCCCGAGTCCAAACCGAATCGAGCTGTGCGCAAGCTCTTCCCCGACGCCCAGAGCCTTCAGCACGTAACTCGGCTCGAGACTCGCCGACGTGCACGCCGAGCCTGACGACACAGCAATATCATTGATGCCCATCAACAGCGACTCGCCCTCGACGTAGGCAAATGAAATGTTCAGGTTTCCTGGCAGGCGTTCGGTCGGATGCCCGTTGACGTAGACGTCGGGCAAATCATCCATAAGCCCCTTGCGCAACTTCTCTCGCAGGCTGAAAACGCGCTCGTTCTCAACCGGCATTTCGTCCTTTGCGAGCTCGCACGCTTTTCCCAACCCGACTATTCCGGTTACGTTGAGGGTTCCGCTTCGCATGCCACGCTCGTGGCCGCCGCCGTCCATCATCGGCACGAGCACCACGCGAGGGTTCTTGCGTCGAACATACAAGCCTCCGGCGCCCTTCGGTCCGTAGATCTTGTGAGCCGAGAACGAAGCGAGGTCGACGTTCAGCTCGTTCACATTGAACGGGATTTTGCCGATGGCCTGAGTTGCGTCAGTGTGAAAGAGCACACCCTTCTCTTTACATACCTTGCCGATCTCAGCGATCGGCTGAATAACTCCGATCTCATTGTTCGCCATCATGATCGTGACGAGGATCGTCTTGTCAGTGATCGCATTCTTGATGTCATCGGGTGTGATCAGTCCATCGCTTCCTACCGGGAGATAAGTCACCTTGAAGCCGCGCTTTTCGAGCTTCTTGCAACTGTCCAGCACTGCCTTGTGTTCGGTGACTGCGGTTATGATGTGGTCGCCGCGCTCGTAATACATATCGGCGACGCCCTTGATCGCAAGGTTGTCAGACTCAGTCGCGCCGCTGGTGAATACGATCTCCTTCGAAGACGCGCTGATCAAATCAGCTACTTGTTTGCGCGCGTTCTCGACAGCTTCTTCGGCTTCCCAACCAAACTGATGATTGCGGCTTGCTGCATTTCCGAATATTTCGATGAAGTAAGGACGCATCGTCTCGAAGACGCGCGGATCACAAGGCGTCGTCGCGTGATAGTCCATATAAATTGGGAGCTTCAAGGCCATTCTATTCTCCTCGGAACTTGATCTCTTCTGCTAAGCGACCTCAGCCGTTTCCGGTTCGGGCCTTTCGACGGTCATCCCTGGATCTGCCAGTATGCGTTTCGATTTCACTCTTAGTGCGTAGACGATCTCGGGCTTCCCCTTGTTCGACAGATCGGCCACAGTAATCGAATCCAAAAAGTTGTCCACGTGCTCGGCCAACTGCTTCCAGATCGCGCCGCTGATGCAACTGCTCGATATCCTGCAATCGTCGACCGATTCTTCTTTGCTAAAACAGGAGTTTGTGTAAAGCGGAGACTCGACCAAGCGAAGGATTTCGCCAATGGTGATCTCCGACGGATCACGAGCGAGAACGTATCCTCCGTGCGATCCGCGCAAGCTCTTGACTATGTCTCCCTTGCGGAGTTGCTGAAAGAGCTGCTCGAGAAACATCAGCGATATTCCTTCTCGCTGCGAGATGGCTGCCAGAGGCACCGGCGCGCCATCTGAGTGCTGAGCGATGTCGAGCACCGCGCGCACCGAGTATTTCCCTTTTGAAGAAACTTGCATAGCCTTTAAACCAACCACTCGCCACTCAACATTGCCAAGCGGAATTGAGACTTTAGGATACCCGACTGATTAAGTCAAGTTCATTGTTGACCGAAAAGGTCATGTACTTGGCTGCGACACTAACTTACAAAATGATAAGCTTTACAGCGACGCGCCCGAACTCCTCCCAATCTTGACTTCAAAGTACAGATTTCCTAGTATGTCAATGAGCCTCCGATCAACGGAGAGTTCAGAAGGACACCCCGGAGACCACTGATGAGTACAGAGATCGACACCATCGAAGCGCTAGTCAACAGCGAGTACAAGTGGGGGTTCGTAACCGAAATCGAGGCCGATACCGTGCCTTGCGGTTTGAATGAGGACACGATCCGGCTGATATCCGCCAAGAAGAATGAACCAGAGTTCATGCTCGAGTGGCGCTTGAGCGCTTATCGACATTGGTTGACGCTCGAGGAATCTGAAGCGGAACCGACCTGGGCGAACATCCATTATCCACCGATCGATTACCAGAAGATCGTCTACTACTCGGCGCCAAAGACTAAAAAGGATGGGCCGAAGAGTTTGGACGAAGTCGATCCGGAACTGCTCAGGACCTATGAGAAGCTCGGCATACCGCTTCGTGAACGTGAGATCCTCAGCGGAGTTGCGATCGATGCCGTGTTCGATAGCGTTTCGGTAGCTACTACCTTCCGAGAGAAACTCGGAGAGCTTGGAATAATCTTCTGTTCGTTTTCTGAAGCCGTGCAGGAGCATCCCGAACTGGTCAAGAAGTATCTAGGATCGGTCGTGCCTTACACCGACAACTTCTTCGCCACGCTGAACTCTGCGGTCTTCACCGACGGATCGTTCTGCTACATACCGAAGGGCGTGCGATGTCCGATGGAGCTGTCTACTTACTTTCGCATCAACGCCAAGAACACCGGCCAGTTCGAGCGCACGTTGATCATCGCCGACGAAGGCAGCTACGTTAGCTACCTCGAAGGATGCACCGCTCCGATGCGTGACGAGAATCAACTTCACGCGGCGGTCGTCGAGTTGATCGCGCACGACGATGCGACGATCAAATACTCGACCGTGCAGAACTGGTATCCTGGCGACAAAAACGGCAAGGGCGGTATCTACAACTTCGTCACCAAGCGCGGCAAGTGTCTGGGCAAGAATTCGAAGATATCGTGGACGCAGGTTGAGACCGGCTCGGCCATAACCTGGAAGTACCCGAGCTGCATTTTGCAGGGCGACAACTCGGTTGGTGAGTTCTACTCGGTGGCGCTAACCAACAACTACCAGCAAGCCGACACTGGAACCAAGATGATCCACATCGGCAAGAACACGCGCAGCACGATTGTGTCGAAGGGAATCTCAGCGGGCCACGGTCAAAACAGCTACCGCGGGATGGTAAAGATTCTTAAGAGCGCGACTGGCGCGCGTAACTACTCGCAGTGTGATTCGTTGCTGCTTGGCGATAAGTGCGGCGCGCACACATTCCCCTATCTCGAGGTTAAAAACTCGACGGCGCAGGTCGAGCACGAGGCTACTACTTCAAAAATAGGTGAAGATCAAATCTTCTACTTCCGCCAGCGAGGATTGTCGAGCGAGGATGCGATCAGCATGATCGTCAACGGCTTCTGCAAACAAGTTTTCCGCGAGCTGCCGATGGAATTTGCAGTGGAAGCTCAAAAGCTGCTCGGTGTGAGTCTCGAGGGCAGCGTTGGGTGAAGGAGATTGCCAATTGGCGATTGCCGAGTGAGCGCGCGTCGTTGAAATCCCGCAATCGGCAATCGGCAAATCGGCAATCCTTGGGGGAACAATGCTCGAAGTCAAGTATCTACATGTAAGCGTCGATAAGAATGAAATCCTGAGAGGCATCAACCTCAAGGTGAACGCGGGCGAAGTGCACGCGATCATGGGCCCGAACGGATCGGGCAAGAGCACGCTGGCTCACGTGCTGGCCGGACGCGACGGTTATCAGGTTACCGAAGGCGAGGTGATCTACGAGGGCAAAGACTTACTCGCAATGCCTCCGGAGCAGCGCGCCCGCGAAGGCGTGTTCCTGGCGTTTCAGTATCCGGTTGAGATTCCGGGCGTGAGCAATATGTATTTTCTGCGAGCCGCGCTCAACGCGATACGCAAACATCGCGGACTCGACGAGCTTGATGCGATGGACTTCCTCACCATGGTGCGCGAGAAGATGAAGTCGCTCGATATGGACCAGACCTTAATGAATCGTCCGGTGAACGACGGATTCTCGGGAGGCGAGAAAAAACGCAACGAGATATTTCAGATGGCGGTGCTCGAACCGAAGCTCGCCATTCTGGACGAGACCGATTCGGGTCTCGATATCGACGCGCTGAAGACGGTCGCTGACGGCATCAACGCACTGCGACTCCCTCATCGCGCGATAATACTTGTGACGCATTATCAGCGGCTGCTGAACTACGTCGTGCCCGATTATGTGCACGTGTTGTCTGAAGGCCGCATCGTCAAGTCCGGCGGCAAGGAACTGGCGCTCGAGCTTGAAGAGAAAGGCTACGTCTGGCTGGAGGAAAGCGCGCAGCCGGTGAAGTCGGGAGCGTCTTTGACATGATCGGAGTCAAGGAAAAACAAGACATCTACGTCTCGACCTTCGCGCAGTTGGAGAAAGAGCTGACGGCCGGCGACTGGGCGTGGACGCGTCCGATTCGCAAGGCCGCGATCGAGCGCTTCGCCGAGCTGGGCTTTCCGACAAGCAAGCTCGAAGACTGGAAGTTCACAAGCGTCGCGCCCATTGCGAAGCTCGCGTTCCGGCCGGCTCGACATGAAGCGAACGGGTTGACTATCGAGGAGCTTGCGAGCACGCCGCTGGCTGACGTCGCGTTTGGAACGAGCTGCCATCGACTCGTGTTCGTCAACGGGCACTTCTCCGTCGAGCTATCGTGCATCGATGCTTTGCCGGAAGGCGCCCGGGTAACAAGCCTTGCGGCCGCTCTGAGGACTGATGCCGCGCTGATAGAGACTCACCTCGCGCGTTATGCCAGCTATCACGATCACGCCTTCGTCGCCCTCAACACGGCCTTCATGCAAGACGGCGCGTTTGTCGAGATCCCGAAAGGCCTGATCCTTGACAAGCCCATCTATCTGATTTTCGTCGCGACTCAAAGCGAGGCTCCCACCGTCATATATCCTCGTACCTTGATCGTCGCGGGAAGCGGCAGCCAGGCCCAAATCATCGAGAGCTACATCGGCCTTTCAGACAGCGTCTACTTCACCAACGCCGTGACGGAGATCGTGGCAGGCGAAAACTCCGTAGTCGAGTATTACAAGCTCCAGCACGAGAGCAAGCAGGCGTTCCATATCGGCGCCGTGCAGGTCCATCAAGATCGCAACGGCAACTTCACGTCTCACACGATCACGCTGGGCGGCGGGCTGGTCCGCAACGACCTCAACGCAGTATTGGACGGTTCCGGGATCGAGTGCTCGCTTAACGGTCTCTATGTTACCGGTGGCCGGCAGCATGTCGACAATCACACCGTCGTCGACCACTGCAAGCCGCACGGCACAAGCCGCGAGCTCTACAAGGGCATCCTTGGCGGCAAATCGTCCGCAGTCTTTAACGGCAGCATAGTAGTTCGCAAGGACGCTCAGAAGACTGATGCCCGTCAGAGTAACAAGAATCTGTTGCTCTCGGAGGGCGCGACGATCAACAGCAAGCCTCAGCTCGAGATCAACGCCGACGATGTGAAATGCACGCACGGGACGAGCATCGGCCACCTGGATGAGGACTCGGTCTTCTATCTGCGCTCTCGCGGCGTAGGTCCAGACGAGGCGAGAACGATTTTGACTTATGGCTTCGCCGATGACGTGCTGAACAGGATGAAGCTTGACGCGATTCGCGTCCGGCTTGAATGCGCGCTGGTGGCGCGCATGCCAGCCACACACACGCACCTGGAGGAATCATGAGTTCGTAGTACCGCCTTTAGGCGGAAGTTTTGGAGCGTTCGCTGCGCGCTTTGACCAAGTACAAAAAACTTCCGCCTAAAGGCCGTACTACGAACTCTTTCTGAGGAGGAATAATGAAGGCGACAGGCGGGATATTAGCTTCAGAGCAACATACGAAGGCGCTCTCCTTCGACGCGGACATTATTAGAGAAGACTTTCCTATCCTGAAGCAGTTAGTCTATGGCAAGCCGCTCGTCTATTTGGACAACGCCGCCACAAGCCAAAAGCCCGCCGGTGTTCTCGATGCGATGACGCATTACTATTCGACTGACAATTCGAACATCCACCGCGGCGTGCACATCTTGAGCGAGCGAGCTACGCAGCAATACGAAGAAGCGCGGACCAAAGTGCAAGGCTTCATAAACGCCGCCCAGTCAAAAGAAATAATCTTCACTAGAGGAACAACGGAAGCCATTAACCTGGTCGCTAACAGCTACGGCCGCGCAAACGTGAAAGCGGGAGACGAAGTCCTGATCACCGCGATGGAACATCACTCGAATATCGTTCCGTGGCAGATTCTCTGTGAAGAGAAAGGCGCGCGGCTTCGCGTCGCCCCTATCAACGACGACGGCGAGCTGATCCTTGAAGATTTTGCAAAGCTCCTGAACGAGCGAACGAAACTCGTGTCGCTGGTGCATGTCTCCAACGCTCTGGGCACGATTAACCCGATTCCGGGAATCGTTGAGATTGCCCATCGCCACAATGTTCCGGTGATGATCGACGGCGCGCAAGCAGCGCCGCATATGAAGCTCGACGTGCAAGAACTTGATTGCGACTTTTACGCGTTCTCTGGCCACAAGGTTTACGGGCCGACTGGAATCGGAGTGCTCTACGGCAAGGCCAGCCTGCTTGACGCGATGCCTCCATATCAAGGGGGCGGCGATATGATCTCCTCCGTCACGTTTGAGAAGACGACTTACAATACGCTGCCTTACAAGTTTGAAGCGGGCACGCCGAACATCGCCGGCACGATCGGGCTCGGGGCTGCGATCGACTATGTGAATCAGATTGGACTCGAGAGAATCGCCAGATATGAACACGAACTTCTAGAGTATGGGACCGAGGCGCTCTCACAGATCCCGGGGCTGCGACTGATCGGGACCGCGAAAGACAAAGCCGCCGTTCTCTCATTCGTCCTCGAAGGCGTTCACCCGCATGACGTGGGCACGATCCTCGATCGCGAAGGGATCGCCATTCGGACCGGTCACCACTGTGCGATGCCGGTGATGGAACGTTTCGGAATACCTGCTACGGCGCGCGCGTCGCTTGCTTTCTACAACACCAAAGAAGAGATCGACGCGCTAGTAGCAGGGATTCACAAGGTCAAGGAGGTCTTTGGCTGATGACCGATCTCCGGGATCTTTACCAAGAGTTGATCCTCGATCACGGGAGAAGGCCGCGAAACTTCAGGGCGCTGGAAGGGCCCAGCCGAAGCGCAGAAGGCTACAACCCGCTTTGCGGCGACAAGGTGAAGATCTACATCAAGATGGACGATGACATTCTTAAGGACATCAGCTTCGAAGGGGCGGGCTGCGCGATCTCCACTGCATCGGCCTCGATCATGACCGAGACATTAAAGGGAAAGACGCGCGCCAAAGCAGAAGAACTCTTTCAGACATTTCACGATCTAGTGACGGGGCAGCCGGCACAACTCGACGCGCCCGAGCTGGGGAAGCTGGCGGTGTTTTCAGGTGTGAGCGAATTCCCGATTCGCGTCAAGTGCGCGACGCTGTCGTGGCACACTCTACGCGCCGCTCTGAATGGCGCGGGCGAGGTCATTTCGACTGAGTAAGTCAGATTGGTTTCTGGTTTCTAGTTTGTGGTTTCTGGTTTGTGACTCCTCGGTTGGGTAAAACCGAGAGAGATCGAAGAGGGCTGAGATGAGCGAGCAAGAAGTTAGCAATGTCGAAGCGCCGAATATCGAAGCGCCAAGTAGTATCGACGCGCCGATTGATCTCGAAGCGGCGGCTGTCGAGGAGTCGACTAGTCTCCACGCGCCGACTGATCTCGAAGCGCCGATCATCGCGGCGTTGCATACGTGCTTCGACCCCGAGATACCGGTTGACATCTACGAGCTTGGGTTGATCTACGGAATCGACGTTCAGCCTTCCGGCGAAGTGAATATCAAGATGACGCTCACGTCACCCGGTTGCCCTGTCGCTGGCAGCCTGCCGGGAGAAGTCGAAGAAAAAGTGCGGTCCGTTCCGGGCGTGACCGCGGCGAAGGTTGAATTGGTATGGGACCCACCGTGGGGCATGGAAAAGATGTCTGAAGCGGCAAAGCTCCAGCTTGGAATGTTCTGATGCGTTATGAGTGGTGCACAACGATTGATTCTAGAACAGGGAAGAATCACAGGTCGGGAAGGTGGGCTTGCCCCCGCTTGATCATTGGCAAGGTTCACAGGTCGGGAAGGGTGGTTTACCCCCGCTCGCCTGTTGCTAACGATGTCGGTGAAGAGTCTGGAAGAGATCTTGTTTCAAAGGAAGCGGGGGTAAACCACCCTTCCCGACCTGTGACTCTTCCAAGTTTTATGATCATCCCCAACTCACGGGTCGCGAATCGCGCCGTTCGGAGGTTGTACAGATGAAACTGAGCGCACAGGAAGAATACGGACTCCGATGTTTGCTGCGGCTCGGAGCGCAGGGCGACGGCGGCAGCCTGACCATTCCCGAGATCAGCCGTGCGGAAGGAATCTCACCCGAATACGTCGCCAAGTTGATGCGCATCCTGCGGCAAGGAGGACTGGTCACCAGCGCACGAGGAGCAACCGGGGGCTACACGCTTTCACGCCCCGCCGAGCAGATCACGACAGGCGAAGCGCTCACGCTGCTGGGGGGACGCTTATTCGAGTCTGATTTTTGCGAACGTCACGCTGGTGCTGAAAGCCTCTGCACACATTCGATTGATTGTTCCATTCGTTCGCTGTGGCAAGCGTTGCAGACTGCGGTTGATCAGGTGCTGACAAAGACTACGCTGAAGGACCTGTTGTGCAGTGAACCGGAAATGGTCTCGCTGATGACCGACTTGGTGAGAACCCCGGCGCGCGCTCAGCTTGGTGACTGACCGATCCGCGACCGGTGCGCTTCTAGCGAGGCGTCAGCTCCCTTAGGCGGGGACCGTACCCGGGGAGCGTTTCGGTCGGGGCTGGAGAAGCGAGAAGATGCCTGAGAAACCAAAGCTGTCGAAGGAGCAGTTTGAAAATGGATACTGGCATGCACTTGAAGTAAAGGCGTTCGCTGATGAAATTGGCATCCCCTTGGCGTCACGACTTCGCAAGGACGAGCTCGAAGATTTGATCAGGCTCTTTTTGCGAACTGGTGAGGTAAAAGGGCCGACCAGAAATAGTCTCTCAAGATCAGGAGTCACAGATATCGAAAAAGGACTCAATCTAAGACTTCCAGTTGTCAACTACACCAGCAACAAGGAGACAAAGGATTTCATTGTCAAAGAAGCCTTGAAGATCGCCCCAGGTCTAAAACAAAAATCAGGAGCCAGCTATCGACTCAACCGTTGGCGAGATGAGCAGATCGATAAGGGCGTCGATATCACCTACGAAGATTTGGTGAAACAATATGTTAAGTTGAACCAGATGGAAGGCGCCTTTCCTCAAGCTCCTTCGGGCCGATATATCAATTTCATCTCTGACTTCCTGGAAGCGGAAAGGAACGCAACCAGAGACGAAGCGGTAAGCGCCTGGGGACGATTGAAGAAGGTGGATATCCCCAAGAACTACCGAGCTTGGAAGAAATATCGCCAACCCACAACCGATACAGATTCGAAAACAGTCGAACTCGACGCAGCAGCGGACGTCGCTTCGAGCCGTCGCTGAGCGTCACTCGGTGCAGCTTGGTGATCAGGGCTTTCTTGAGGGTTTGCCAAATATCAACAATGGCAAGCCTGACCCCCAGCCTGACCCCCAGGAGACGTGTCCTCATGATCCCGAATTCCCAACACTCGATGAATACGAACTCGAAATGAAATACAGCGAGGGCCAGGGGATATGGCATTGCTTTGCAAAACCCATTGGCACATTGGGCGCAGGCCTTGTGCGCTGCTCAGCGCGCTATCGATTCTAGTTTCTGCAAGCGCTCTTCTGCTGCCGCCAGCGTTTCGTCTCTCTTGCAGAACGTGAATCTCACCTGACTGCGGCCCAGTTCCGGTTCGTGATAGAAGCTGCTTCCGGGCACCACCGCGACGCCAATGTCTTTCACCAAAAACTTGGAGAACTCGACGTCATCCTTGTAGCCGAACGCGCTGATGTCGGTCATCACGCAATAACACCATCCGGGATCGCAGAAGCGGAAGCCCGCGTCTTTTCCGCCGCATAGCGTAATCCGCTTGCAGATTATCGTAGCGCGGGCGAGGTCGTCACTACCCTCGAACACCGGCTTCCTAGAATGGCCCTGCGGCGCGTACGGTTCGGAAGTCGTGTCTCCCTGCGAATCGCCTGAGTGATCTCAGGCGGGCCGATCGTGTGTCCAACCCGCAGCCGTTGACTGAATATCGTCTATCTTGATATCGACTTTGTTATTGGCCGGGGGGGCGCATACCTCTTTCTTTTCGACACTTGAAATCAACGGAGCAGATAAGGTCAGTAGAAGGTCTGGAATGAGCCGCGATTGCGTAGTATGAGTGACACTGAACTCCTTGACTTTCAGCCAACCCAGGTATACCTATGTTGTGAGTTTCACTTCAACCCGGAAAAGGAGGAACGCGATGGAGACTCTATCATTTTCAAACGTAAACAGGCGCGTTTTTATCAAGGGCCTTGGGTTCGTCAGTATTGGACTCCTTATGAGCACCATGGGAGGTTGTGAACAGTTAGCCGAAGCCATTAGAAACAGACCCACAAGGCGGCGGTTGCGAACTGGCTCGGCGGAAGTGGACGCGGATATTGATACCTATAGACAAGCGGTGACATTAATGAAGGGTTTAGCCGCAGGCGACCAGAGAAGCTGGAACAATCAGGCTGCGATACATGGCACCGCCGCCGGGTTTAACTTCTGCGAGCATGGCACCGATCATTTCTTCGACTGGCACAGAGGCTACCTCTTCTATTTCGAAAAGATTTGCCAAAAGCTCACGGGCAACGCACATTTTGGATTGCCTTATTGGAATTGGAATCAAAATCCCGATATCCATCCCGCCTTTTTGGACGCAAGCAGTGTTCTTTTTCTGGGAAGAACACGGACGACAATGACTGGTGCTGGAACCACTACGACGGCCGCGCTGGATCCCATCTTCGCGGATACAAATTTTTTCACTTTCCGGCAGCAGTTAGAGGGCACACCGCACAACAATGTGCATACCCACATTGGAGGTACGCTGGGCGGTTTCTCCTCGGCACAGGATCCTCTTTTCTGGATGCATCACTGCATGATTGATTATTGTTGGGCGAAGTGGAACATCGACTTAGGAAACAACAATACGAATGACCCGGCGTGGGTCAATACCGACAATGGTCAGTTCGTAGATGCTGATGGAAATCCCGCGACGACAACCGCGGGACTTACGACGATCATGCCCTTGCTTAGTTACCAATACGAAAGCAGCGCGATTGGCAGCTCGCCGGCGCTTGCAGCTATCAAGACCAAGAGTGAGTTTCAAAAGGTTGAAAAGAGAATCAGGGCGGGCGCAGACATCCGGTTTGACATCAAACAGAGAATTCAGCTTGCTGAAAAAACGGCCATAAGTATCGCAAGGCCTTTCTCGAAGGAAACAAGATTGTCCACCGGCGACTTCGCCGGTATCATTAATAGTGATGTGGCGAAGGAAAGAATATTCGCTAGCATTGAGTACGCGCAGCTCCCCGCCAGCAGCGATTTTGCTGTTCGGGTATTCATCAATCTGCCGAACGCCAGTGTCGCCACTCCCATCGATGATCCGCACTACGCCGGCAGCTTCTCGTTTTTTGGGACCGAACAGCCAGACGCGCCCGATCACGGTGGACATAAGCACCCGGCGCCGAAGTTCCTGGTGAACATCACCGACACGTTACAGAGGCTTAAGAGAAATCAAGAGCTTAGGGACGGCAGCCCCATATCGGTCCAGTTGGTGGCTGCGCCCTTCGCTGGAAAGTTTGAAAAAGAGGATACGCAACTGGCATTGGACAAGATCGAGATTATTGTCACGCCTGTGGTGATAAATAGTGCCCAGTAGGAAAAGGCAGTTTGGAGTAATCATGTCAGGAAAAGGGGCGCTTCGTAGAGCGTGTTGTTGTTTGTTCCTCGTCGTGATGTGTGGCGCTGCGTGCAATGGGGGTAGGCTGGTTAAGAGCGATACCTTGTATTACCTGGATGCTAAAACAACAAGTATTGTTCAGACGATTGAACCTAAGGATATGGTCCAGGAAGGCTGCAAGTTTGTTCAGGTAGAAGTGGCTAAGATCGTCAACCCAAAATTGCATTCCCTCACATTTGAAGTACGCTATCAGTTGGGCGATGAGAAAACATACCTGGGCAGCTTTAGTCCTTTTCCGGCAGACAATCCGGGGAAATTCATTGTGGCCACACAAGGTAAAGTGAAGAATCGAGGAGCAATCATTCTAAGTCTGGTGATGCCTGACAAGATCGACGCCAATGACACGGTACAAGTGACCGTAAAGAGAATGACGTTTCTCAGAGAGTAATTCAAACTCACCGCGCAATCCACTTCAGTCTTTGCAGTCGTTCCTCTGCCGCCGACAGCGTTTCGTCTTTCTTGCAGAACGTGAATCTCACCTGAGTGCGGCCCAGTTCCGGCTCGTGATAAAAGCTGCTTCCCGGTACCACCGCGACGCCGATGTCTTTCACCAGAAACTTGGAGAACTCGACGTCATCCTTGTAGCCGAATGCGCTGATGTCGGTCATCACATAGTAAGCCCCATCCGGATCGAAACACAGGAAGCCCGCATCCTTCAGCACCGGCAGCAGTCGATTGCGCCTCACAGTGTAGTCCGCTTGCAGATGATCGTAGTATGACCGAGGTAGTCTCAAAGCATGCACGCCCGCTTCCTGCAATGGAGCCGCTGCGCCTACAGTGAGGAAGTCATGCACCTTTCGAATCGCTTGAGTGATCTCAGGCGGACCGATCGTGTAGCCGACTCGCCAGCCGGTGACTGAATAAGTCTTCGAAAGCCCGTTGATCGTGATTGTGCGGTCGCGCATGCCTTCGAGCGTTGCGATGGCGATGTGCTTCTTGTCGTTGAACAGGATGTGCTCGTAGATCTCATCGGTGATCGCGATGGCGTTCCACTTGTGACAAAGCTCGGCAATGGTTTGAAGCTCTTCCCGGCTGAAGACTTTTCCGGTCGGGTTGTTCGGAGTGTTGATGATGATTGCCTTGGTGTTGTCATTGAAGGCCGCTGCCAGCTCGTCCGGATCAAATGACCAGTCGGGTGCGTGCAATGTCACGAAGCGAGGCGTCGCGCCCGACAGTATCGCGTCAGGTCCGTAGTTCTCATAGAAGGGTTCGAAGACGATCACCTCATCGCCCGGATTCACGATCGCCATCAGCGCAGCGATCATCGCCTCGGTTGAGCCGCAGGTGACAGTGATCTCGCGCTCCGGGTCTACTTCGAGGCCCAGGTACCACGAAGACTTTTCGGCAATCGCGTCTCGAAACTTCTTCGCGCCCCAGGTGATCGCGTACTGATTCACGTCGGCCATGATCGCGTCGCAAGCGGCGAGCTTTATCTCTTCGGGCGCGGAGAAATCAGGAAAGCCCTGCGAGAGGTTGATCGCGCCGTAGAGGTTTGCCTGCCGGGTCATTTCGCGGATGACGGATTCGGTGAACTGTTCTGCTTTGTGGGATATGATCTGTTTGGGCATCGCGGTTTAGTGCTCTTAGCTTCGCTTCGATGATTTTGCCTGGCGAGTCTTTCGAGTCACAGGGCTGGACTTGGCTTTGCCTTCATTTTCATCCAGCCAATTCTTGAGGTCGTTGGCGGCTTTGAAATCAAGCAGCGCTTCGGCGAGCGCCTCGACCTTGTTGAGCGGCAGCTTGCGAATCCGCGACTGTAAGCTAGGACCAAGCTCGCCGCAGCGGCGAGTCAACAGCCGCAGTACAAGTGTGATCTCGCCCTCCTGCCGACCCTGCTTCAAACCCTGCCGTATTCCCTGCTTCATCCAACTTGCCACGATTTCCATTATTTCTTCTCAACTTCCTGCTTCAGTTGCTCGATGATCGATTCAACCGCGGAAGCATATTCGCCCTCGGGGTCGAGCCGCAAGTAATGGCGATATGCTTCAATCGCCTCTTTGTTGCGGCTGGCTTTTTCGAGAATCTCCGCAAGCTGATAGTAGAGAATCGGCTCGGTCTCCATGTCTTGGATTATTCCGATTCGATATTCCTTGACCGCTTCATCGACGCTCCCTTGTTCATTCAGGGCGATAGCCAGGCCGATGTGGGCTTCGAATGAATTCCCCCGCGCAAGTCGAAGCGCTTTTCTGTATTCAACGATCGATTCGTCACCGAGCCCCTGATGGCGACGGAGATTAGCAAGCACAGTCTGCGCTTCTATTAGCGTACCGCCGCCAGTCTTGATCGCTGCTTGAATCTGTTTTTCGGCTTCCTGGAACTCCTGCAACGGGATCAAGCTGCGCGCCATCCCGATTCGCGCTTCAGGAAAGGAGCGCAGCGCCAGAGCCTGCTTGTATTCCTCAACCGCATCTCTGTTCTTACCTTTGTCGCGGAGCGCCTCCGCCTTCTGATAGCGCAACGTAGGCTCGTCACTGGTTTGCTGCTGAGTTACTTTCAGGGTTCTACTTCCGCCGGCGGCAACGATAGTTGACCCCCTCCAATCAGCGTAGCCAACCGTTCTCACTCGGACCGGGTGCGAACCTGCGATCACGCGTGGAAGATCAAGCTCGCCGTTGTCGGCGGTGACTCCGTGACGAACGTTGTTGATGAAGACAACCGTGGCGGGGTGTCCCGTGATTACTTTCAATGCGCCGGTGCGCGCACGAGCCGCCACCGGGGTCTTTCCGCCGGATGATCTGGGATTCTTTTGAGGCTGCGCTTTTGTTTGCGCGACCGCGCATGCCAGCAGGACGATCAGGCAGGCAGTTGCCGAGAGCCGGTTTAGCAAAGAGGCGTCGAGGACAAAGAGGCGGCGCAGAGTCAAAAAATCTCTCCGCAACATCGACGTCCTGAGCGCCACTTCGGTCAATGCTTTTGCCACGAGCAAGTGTGAGTTCTGGAGAATCATCACTCCTTGTAAAGCCTTCGATAGTTCGCGGCGTAGCGAAGAACGCCTTGAACATATCCGCGCGTCTCGGAGAAGGGGATGCTCTCGATCCAATCTTCGATGTCCAGCGAGCCGCGCTCGGCGATCCACCGCTGCGCTCGCGCCGGCCCCGCGTTGTAGCCCGCCGCCGCGTACTCGATACGCCCGAACTGCCCGAGCATCTGAGCGAGGTAGTTCATTCCGAGCTTGATGTTGAGCGCCGGATTGTAGAGGTCAGCCGCGGCTATCGTGCCGTTGCCTTGCCGCTTCGAGATCAATTGCCCGGTTGCGGGCATAACTTGCATGAGCCCACGAGCTCCTACCCGCGAAATGGCGTTCGGGTTGAAAACGCTCTCCTGGCGAATCAATCCGGCGGCAACAAACGGATCGATCCCATAGCGTTTTGCCTCTTGCTTGATCGTGCTCCAGGCGATCAGCGGGAAAAAAATCTCCCACGCTTCACGCGGCACGTCTGACTCGCGGTAAGAATACAGATCGGGATAACCTTTTCGCAGAACGAGCGTCGCTTGAAAGCTCTCGCCGCGCCGCGAGTATAGGCTGGCCAGCCGAAGGTTGATCTTCGGCGACGTGGGCGCGGCCTCCAGCGCTTTGTTCAATTCTTTGATCGCGAGCTCGTCGAGCCCGATCACCTCGAGGTCACTGGCCTTCGCGATGCGCCCGGCTTCAGACCCGTCGGCTGTTTCACGGGCGGGTTCAAAATAGGTAACATTGGCGTGAATACTCTCGAGGTCGGAGCCTGGCCCGGGCTGCTCGGGCCTGAGCGCCGGTTCCGCTTTGCGCAATGCGGCCGAGCGAAGACCGGCGACGTACCCGTGATAACCGTAGCGGTAACGCTCGTTGACGAAATCGTACAGGGCAAGCGCCCGCGATTTGTGTCCAAGCCGCTCCTCGGATTTCGCTGCCCACAAACAAGCCTCGCCGATGAACTTGGTGTCGGGATAACGGTAGCTCGCGAGGTGTTGCTCGAGTATTCGCGCCGCGTCGGCATAGTTCTTTGACCGGTACGCAAACCAACCAAGACTATAGGAAGCTTCGGGCGCATATTGACTCTTTGGAAAAGAAGCCAGCAACTGCCGATAGCGGCTCGCCGCTTCAGCTTCGCGGTCCTGCTTGTTCAAGTAAGCCGCCAGATTGTAAAGCGCTTCTCTCGACCACCGGCTCTTCGGATACTGACTGAGCATGCGATCGACCAGAAGCGAAGACTCCGCGAAACGGCTCGCGCGACGTAACGCTTCGGCCTGATGAAAGATGGCTTCAGCGCGCAGCTCGGGGTTGCGATCGTTCACTCGCATGAGCGCGGTTACTGCTGGAGCAGGCTGTTTGCTGTTCATCAGACTGACGCCGCGGCGCAGATGAATCTCATCGATGCGGTCCGCTTCAGGGAAACGCGCGAGCAACTGCTCATATGCGCCAGCGGACTCGGCAAACTGTCTCGCGTTGAAAAGCGCGTCGGCGCGTATGCGCTCCTCCGCAAATGAACCGGGGTTGTCTTTGGGTGACGCATTGAGCGCGCTGAGCCTCGCTTCGGCCTGTACGCGTGCGCTGGTCGCGGGCAGCTCGTAGTAAATCCGGCGATACGACGTCATCGCCTGAACGGTCTTCCCCATTGCCTCGTAGCTTTGTGCCGTCACGTAAATCGCATCCGCGTCGTTCGCTTCAACCATTCGCGCCAGCTCTTTGATTGCGCCCGCAGGATTCCCGAGCGCGACGGCCATCTCGGCGGCTCGCAGGGTTGCCTCGCGAACCTTCAAAGAATCTGGATACTTGGCGTAAACCGTGCCGTAGTCGCGGCGCGCCTCGCTCTTCGCATCGCTCGCCGCCTCGTTCTCGGCGCGATAAAAGAACGCGTAGTCGCCGAGCGCGGTCGTCGCACTTATGGCTCGCGCATCTAGAGCTTCCAGCGCAGCCTGATAGTTCTGCGATGAGTAGTAAAGGTAGCCTCGCAGAAAACGAGCGAGCGACGCAGCTCGCGTTCGCGGGTATCGCGCCTCGATGCGAGTCAGATCACTCACAGCCGGTCGCCCGGACGCGCCACGCACCAACTCACGAAGCTCTTCGATGCCGCTGTCGGGTTCAGCCAGGCCACGCTGACACGACACCGTCATCGGAGTGACGAGGGTCAGCAAAGCTAAAACAACGATAGCGACGCCTCTTTGAAGGTTCATCAAAGGACGGCTAGTGCGCATTGGACTGAGCATGGAAAACTCCTCGACCAGCGGTATGCGACGGGGCTGATGGGGATTATTGCGAAAGGGTTCGTGGAAATCAAACTAACCAGGCCGCCGCGTAGCGCAGACTTTTAGTCTGTGCCGGGTAACTCCGCCGTAAGCGCAAGCGCCGGACACAGACTAATAAAGTCTATGCTACGTTCTGGCTGATACGGTTGGACCGGGAGAGTCGGAGCCGAGCTTGGACGGGTCGCCTTCCGCCAATGTGCTGACGAGCTCGTCATAGAAGTAATCGAACTTGGCGGCGACGCTCGGAGTCACCCGCTTTTCGTACATCTGCCGGCTGCGGTCTATGTCCTCTTTCAACCGATCGTACAAATCGCCGCCTCGCCGCCCCTCTGCAACCTTTTGCTCGTTGTAGAGTTTTATCTCGCTCACGAGCAATCGAGCGAATCGACGCGCGTCGTTGTGTGCCTTCTCTTCTTCACCAAGCGCGCCAGACGCCGAAGGCTCCGAAGCCGCGGACTGAACGGCTGACACGGCAGGCTCCACAGAGGGCCTGAAATAGGTCGGCGCGGCGGGTGGCTGCAGATCACCGGAGGGTCCCGGTTGTGGCGTCAAATCGGACGACGCACGGGGAGTCTCGGGAAGCGCGCCTGATCGCACGGTTGCGCTGGTGGCAGCGGGCTCAGCGGCCGGAGGCGCAGGCGTCTGTTGTTTGGGAGCTTGTGTCCCTTCTGACATTCTGGCGCGAAGGGATACAAGTTCGACCACCAGACCCGCCGTGTGAGCTAGCAGCTCGATCGCTTCGACGTTGGTTGAGACCTCCCCGCGATCAGCCGAGTCGGCATAAACCAGCGCCGCCGTCTTACCTCGCACCTTTAACGGAACGGTGAGCACACGCTGCGGATGAATAGTGCCAAGTCGTCCGAAGAGAACTTGGTTCTCGGAATGCAAATCGGGCGAGCCGTAGAAGGTCTGCTGCGAATTGAGCGCAACACGCAAAACCGTATCTGACTGCAAAGGGATTGACATCCCTCTTACCGAGTTGTTGCCTGCACCATCGTCCAATCCGCGAGCCGCCCACGCTACCGCATTACCACTCTTGACCACAAACAGCACGACCCGCGGCGCGAAGTTCGCAGCGCGCGCTACGAGCGCATTCAGCACGTCAGCTTGAGTGCGTTGCTCGTCAAGCTCAGTCACTGAATCTCTGAGCAAGGCGATGTCCGCGCCGAGCCTTACGCTCTCCGCACCCGCCTGGTCGACTTGCGCAGTCACTTCAGCGGCTATCTGCGTGAATGCCTCATCCTCGCCGGGCATCGCAGCGACTACATCGGTCTGCTCAAGCAGCCGGTTGAATGATTCGTTTACTTCCCGTTGTAGCTTGCTGATGTCTTGCTCGAGCGAACCCACGCGAGCTCGTACCATCTCTTCTATTCGTCGGCGCAGCCGAACCTCACGCTCCTTTTCCACCTTGTTCCTCCCACACTAGCGAAGATGATTCGCGGGGACTGTCGTTGGCTTGGGGTTATCGAATGCGATTATCACGCAGGGTGTATCCGTTGTCAATAAAAACGACTTTGCTCGTGGTTTGCTTGCTATCGTTTAGCTTGCTGGAACTATCGCCTGCGCGCGACGAGCATCCCGTAGACGAAACAGCCCGACGCGAAGCCTTTCCTCATTGCGCTGAACGATCGAAGGAAGCGAATGAACTCAGCGCCCTGCTCGCTTGCTACCCGCCACAGCGCTCGGTTCTTAATGAGGTTCGCGGAGATTTCCCAGGTCTTAGAGCACCGCTCGCTCAAATCGCTGGTATGCGTGATCTCCAAGCCTGCGGCCCGGATCATTTCAGCATAGTCTGCAATGGTCTTGAGTTCTACAAGCATCCCACGCTCGATCGGCTTGATATAGGCCCGATGCTGGGCCGCCGGAAGGTGTTCCTGCCTGAACCAGTCGATTAACGCCAGAGTCCCGCCGGGCTTCAATAACTCCGCTGCTCGGATGAAGAACCCGGGCTTGTTAGTAAAGTGAGAAATCGCCTCAATAGACCAGACCACATCAAACTTGTCTCGCAATGTGATGTCGTCGGCGTCCATGACCAGAAATTTCGCGGTTGCGTTGGCAGCGGCTTCTTGCGCCATCGCTGCCTGGACTGGAGATATGGTTATTCCAGTGACTGTAGCTTGGTACTTGGTGGCCAAATAGATGCTACTGCCTCCGAACCCACACCCAACATCCAGGATGACAGCCCCATTCGGCGTCTGAGCCGATTCGGCGAGATGAGCCGTGAGAGCTAGTTGGGCTTCTTCTTTTGTCTCGGCTCCTGTTTCCCAAAAGCCGTGGTGCAGGTGCTCGCCCCACAAGGCGCGATAGTAAGGGCTCAAGAAGTCGTAGTGTTCGATGATTTTGGGTTTTTCGTTGTAAGTCGCCATTTACGCGCGTCGCGGCTGCGCTTGCAGCCACGGGGTCAGGATGTCCGGACGTCGGTCGACTAACCAATCGAGTGCCGAGCATCAAGGATGCGGCCTGTCAGTCTACGGCGTGAGAGCATTTAAGTGCAAGGCTGCCGTACTTGCTTTTTGCGGCAGCGTGACGGTATTATGTTCTGCTTGCTGAGAGAGTGGGTTTGGCCCACTTTTTTTCTTGGTGACAATGACCGAGTTTGACCGAGAGCAGGTTGGCAGAATCATCGAGCGTGTTGCGGTGCGAGAGGGACTCGAGCTAGTCCATTGGGAGAGGGTCGGCCCACGCAACAACTTCGTGCTGCGCATTTACATCGACAAACCTGGCGGCGTCAGCCACAGCGATTGCGAGGCGGTCAGCAAGCAAGTCGGAACGCTGCTGGATGTAGAAGACCTGATCGCGAATCGATACCTCCTTGAGGTTTCGTCGCCTGGGATAGAGCGCGGCCTCTACAAACAGGCAGATTACGAGCGATTCGCGGGAAGCCGGATCAAGCTGAGGACGTCTCAGCCTATTGACGGCCAGCGAAACTTTCGCGGCAAGCTGATAGGCCTTGTTGGCGACAACGTTTGTCTTGATGCCGACAGGCGAGGTCAGATTGAGGTGCCTTACGAAAATGTCGTAAGGGCGAATGTTGAACACGAGTTTTAGTGGTCCGTAGTCCGTAGTCCGTAGCCAGGTTGCTCGCAATTCACAGCAGCAACTAACTGCGGACCACGGACTACGGACTCCTCGAGGGGAATTATGTCAACGAGTCCGATTCCGCAGACCATAGACATTCTCAGCCGGGAGAAGGGTATTGACCCGCAGGTGATCATCTCGGCAATCGAGGATGCAGTGGTGACTGCTGCGCGTAAGCAGTTCAAGACCGGTGAAGATCTGCGCGCTCGCTACAATCACGAGTCGGGTGACGTCGAGCTGTTCGCCCTTATGACCGTGATCGATGAAGTTCAGGACCCCGCTACCGAAATCAGCCTTGCGGACGTTGAAGCGATGGGAGTCGAGGGCGCCGAGGTCGGAGACCAGTTGGAATTCCCGAAGCCTCGCGAAGAACTGGGCCGCATAGCCGCTCAAACAGCGAAGCAGATCATCTTTCAAAAAGTGCGCGAGGCCGAACGCAATAATGTTTACGATGAATACATCGGTCGCGTCGGTGAGCTGGTGCATGGCTTCGTCAAACGGTTCGAGGGCGGGCGCATAATCGTCGATCTAGGCAAGATCGAATCGGTCCTTCCAAAGACCCAGCAGTCGCGCGCCGAGGCGTTCAGTCAAGGTGAGCGCATCAGGGTCGTAATCAACACGGTTTCGAAGGACACTAAGGGCCCGCAGGTTGAGGTTTCACGCACATCGCCGGAATTGGTCAAGCGCCTGTTTGAGATGGAAGTACCCGAGATCTACGACGGCACGGTTCAGATCAAGGCCGCCGTTCGCGAGCCTGGCGACCGCGCTAAGATCGCGGTGATCTCCACTGAACGCGACGTTGATCCAGTGGGCGCGTGTGTTGGGATGAAGGGCTCGCGCGTGCAAGCGATAATTCGCGAACTGCGCGGTGAACGCATCGATATCATCGAGTGGGCCGAAGACCCGGCGGTGTTCGCCGCCAACGGGCTTTCGCCGGCAAAGGTTTCGAAGGTCGAGATAAACAGCTTCGAAGAGAAGAAGCTGACGGTGACGGTTCCGGAAGATCAGCTTTCGCTCGCCATCGGAAAGAAGGGACAGAACGTGCGGCTGGCGGCCAAGCTTGTCGGTTGGCACATCGATATACGCAGCGCAGAAGAGGCCGCTCGCGCTGCGGCTGCGCAGCTTGAAGCTGTGATGGCTGGCGGCGAGGCTACGCTGACTGACATACGCGATAGCCTGGCGCTCGATCAGATCACGGCTGAGCGCTTGAGACACCGCGGCATCGAGACGATCGACCAGCTAACGTTAGTCTCGGTGGACGAACTTGTGGACGCGATCGACGTAAGCTTCGACCAGGCCAATGAGATTCTCGAGAGAGCGCATCGGCTGCTCGCTCAAAAGCACGCTCGCGAAACGCGAGAAGCCCGCGAGGCGGAAGAGGCTTCTCTGAAGGCTGCGACCGAGCCCCAAACCGACGAGTCTGTCGCCGCAACCCCGGAGGCCGTAGAGCCCGGCGAAACGGTTGAAGAACCTTTGCTTCGCGAGAGCTTCGAAGCTAGCGAGCTTGGCGTCGAAGAACCGGCTCAGCCCGCAGCTCTCGCTCAAGAAGAGCAGATCGCTGAAGAAGAATTATTGCGACCTCAGAGCTTCGAAGCTCAAGAGATTGGCGTCGAAGAGACGGCCCAGCCAGCCCAAGAAAAGCAGCTTGCGGAAGAGGTTCCTGAAGCGGGCATTGAATCGGACGCCGTAGAACAGGCTGTTGAAGCTCAAGTAACCGAAGAGCCCGAGGCTGCAGCCGAACTCTCGCCCAAGGCGAGCCCGGAAACCGAATCAGAGACAGAGAGCGATACAGAAACGGACCGTGCTGGCGGCGACGATGAACGACACAAGAACGAATAGCTGGAGCATTGAAGAGTTCTTCGGATTTATTGACGAATTGAAGCCGCGCGCCGGAATCGCAGTTCAGATCAACTATGCCGACGAGTCCACAAAAGATAAGAATTTACGATCTCGCGAAAGAGCTGAAGCTCGACAACAAGAAGGTCCTCGAGGATGCGCGTCGCGAGGGCATAGATGTAAGTGTACCTTCCAACACTGTACCGCATGAGGTGGCCGAACGGATTCGCCTCAAGTACTTTCCAAAGAAGGTCGCTCCGCAAGCGGGCCCTCGCCTGGTCAAGCACGTCAAGCCGGTGGTGGCTGCGCCTGAACCAGTGGAGCCTGAAGCCGAGTCCCGGCCATACGTAGCGGCCCAGCAGGAGCCTACGACGGAACCGGCCACCTCGGAGTCGCCGAGGCCGAAGGTCCGCGTCCTAAAAGCCACACCCCAACCGCAGCCGACCGCGACCGCGCAGGCGCCTACCGAGGAAGTTGAATCAGAGGTTGCGGAGCCGGTTCGGCCCGGTACGCCTTCGGCGCGGCCGCTTCCTGGGATCCCACCCACGCAGCGTCCGCCTTCACAGGTGCGCGTGATGAGACCCCGGCCAGGCGTACCGCCACCCTCTTCCGGGCGCTCGGGTGTTGGGCCCGCTTATCCTGGCGCCGCGGGCGGCGTCCGTGCGGTGGCTACAGAGGGCGGAATAGTTACAGAAACCGGCGTGCCGGCAGCGCGACCTCGAACGACCTACGTTCCTCAAGATACCGGCCGGCCGCGTAAGCGCACGCGCCGCGGAAAACGCGGGCCCGGCGAGTTCGGTCACGAAGAAGGAAAGCACGTAGAACTGCCGCGGCACATGCGGGGACCGGGCACGATCATGCAGCCCAAGGCCAGACCGGTCTTCACCGAGCTGAGACCTTTGAAGCTGATCGAGGGCACAACCGTAAAGGAGTTCTCCGAAAAGCTCGACGTAAAGGCGAAGGACGTGGTCCAAATGCTGCTCCAACGCGGTGTGATGGCCACTATAAACCAGAGCCTGAATCAGGACATCGCCAAAGAGATCGGCAAAGAGTTCGGCTACGACGCGGCGTTTGTCCCGTTTGAAGAAATGATCAGCGACGCCGAAGAAGAGAAGATCATCGAGTCGGGCGATGAAGGGACCGTACCGCGCGCCGCGGTGGTCACCGTGATGGGGCATGTCGATCACGGCAAGACTTCATTGCTGGACGGAATACGCAAGACGCACGTCGCTGAGGGCGAAGCCGGCGGAATAACCCAACATATCGGTGCGTACTCGGTCGAAGTCGCCGATCCGGATAATGCTGAAACGAAGCGGCGAATCGTGTTCCTGGACACGCCCGGCCATGAAGCGTTTACGATGATGCGCGCGCGAGGCGCTCGAGTCACCGACGTGGTCGTGCTGGTCGTTGCGGCCGACGACGGCGTGATGCCTCAGACCCTGGAGGCGATAGATCATGCCCGCGCGGCAGAAGTGCCGATCCTTGTAGCCATAAACAAGATTGATAAGGCCGAGGCCCAAGTCGATCGCGTCAAGCAGCAACTGGCCGACCGCGGACTTCAGTGGGACGGCTGGGGCGGCGAGACGGTGATGGTCGAGGTGTCTGCAAAGAAGCAGCAGAATCTTGACTCATTGCTCGAGATGATTTTGCTGACCTCGGATGTGCTGGAACTCAAAGCCAATCCCGATCGGCTGGCGAGTGGAGTCGTGCTCGAGGCCAAACTCGATCGCGGGCGCGGCGCGGTTGCAACGTTGCTAGTGCAGCAGGGCACGCTGAAGGTCGGCGATCCGTTCATAGCAGGACAGGTGTTTGGCCGGGTGCGAGCGATGTTTGACGACCGCGGGCGGCCAGTCGAGCGCGCAGGCCCCTCAACACCCGTTGAAGTGCTGGGCTTGCAGGGCGTGCCTCATGCCGGGGATCAGCTTCAAGTTGTGCAGGACCCGACGCAAGCTCAGAACATCGCTTCTCAGCGGCAGATGCAAGCCCGGCAAGCGGCAATCGCGCGCACGTCGGCGCGCGGGCTCGAACAGCTTTTCTCGGATAAGAATCAGGTCAAGGAACTGCTGGTCATTCTTAAGGGCGACGTGCAAGGCTCGGTCGAAGCAGCACGCGACGGCTTGAATAAGCTCTCGACTGAGCGGGTCAAGATTCGAATCATCAGATCAGGCGTTGGCGCGATAACCGAGTCGGATGTCATGCTGGCCGCCGCATCCGCCAATGACATGAACCGCGCGTCGGTTATCATCGGGTTCAACGTGAGGCCCGAGACGCGAGCCCGCGAGATAGCCGAAGCCGAGCGCGTCGATATTCGCCTCCACACGGTGATTTACAAGATCGAGGAGGAGATCCGCGCCGCAATGCTCGGCCTTCTTGAGGCGACCAAGCGCGAGGTTATCACCGGCCATGCCGAAGTGCGCCAGGTCTTCCGCGTGCCGCGCGTTGGACAGATTGCAGGTTGTTACGTCACCGACGGGGCTATACGCCGCACGACCGCTCGCATTGTGCGCGATAGCGTTGTCGTCTTCGAGGGCAAAATAGATTCGCTGAGAAGATTCAAAGACGACGTGAGCGAAGTGAAACAAGGCTTCGAATGCGGCCTCGCGTTAGAAAGGTTCCAGGACGTCAAGGCTGGAGATGTGATCGAGGCCTACACGACAGAAGAAGTGGCTCCTACCCAACTGTGATCTTTCGGATCGCGGAACCCGACGCCATTTTCCATTTTCCATTTTCCATTTTCCATTTTTGATTTGTCATTTGCATTGTAACCCGCCAATCAATGAAAAATGACAAATCAAAAATGGAAAGTGATTCGGTTGCATGTTAGGCGGTTTCCGTTTAGCATACTTAGTTTGATTCTCACCTCGATAGCTGACTGAGGGGACGTATGCCGGGAAGAAGGCCTGAACGGCTTGCCGAACAGATCAAGGAAGAGCTCAGCCTGATAATCGGCGGCGAAGTCGAGGACCCCAGAGTTGGCTTTGTCACGGTCACCGGCGCAAAGCTGACCGCGGATTTGCGAACCGCGAAAGTTTACGTAAGCGTGCTCGGCAACGAAAAAGAAGTGAAGGGATCACTGGCGGCCCTCAGACATGCTAGCGGGTTCATCCGGGCCCAGCTTGGCGCGGTGCTCAGAATGCGACACACGCCTGAGTTGCACTTCGTATACGACGACGCTGACGTGAGGGCCGCGAGAATAGAAGAGTTACTCAGCGAGGAGGCAGCCAAGGCGCGGGAGCAAGGACAGAGTATGGCCGATCAGGAGGCTTCTGAATCCAGCTACGCCGACGGAGGCAGTTGATCCGGTTTAGAGCCTATGGTTCCGATCAAATTCTAGAATTGGACTCCAAGATAGAAAAGCCCGCGACTATTGTTAATTTATGCTTAGTCAGGTTGTACAGCTCATAGAACAACAGCAACGCTTCATGATCACGTCGCACATTCGCCCCGATGGGGACGGGCTGGGTTCAGGCCTTGCTCTCTACTGGATGCTGAGAAACCTCGGCAAAGACGTAGAAGTCGTTCTGCGCGATCGTGTGCCCCCGGCTTACAACGTGCTGCCCGCATCGGATCTGGTCATAGTTCAGGACGATGTGTCTGAGAGCTACGATGCCGCCTTCATCATTGAATGCAGCGACGTTGAGCGCCCCGGATTGCCGGGCCTCAAGGACCAATTCGTCGTCAACATCGATCATCATTCCACTACCGGTCCTTTTGGCGACATTAATTGGATCGACCCGACAGCGGCCGCGGTCGGAGAGATGATCTACAACCTCTGCAAAGCGCTGGGCGTCGAGGTGACGAAACAAATTGCCGAATGCATCTACACCGCATTGCTCACCGACACCGGAAGCTTTCATTTCTCGAACACAACCGAACGAACCTTGAAGATCGCCTCGGAGCTGGTACGCCTCGGCGTCGAGCCTGCGCGCATCTCACAAGCGCTGTTCTATTCAGGCTCCTTTTCGAAGGTCAAACTGCTGGGCCTTGTGCTCTCAAACATCGAGCGCGACGAATCGGGGCGTATCGCGTGGATCACAGTGGATCGCGCTACTATGTACGAGGCCAGTGCCTGTGAAGAAGATTCTGACGGCATCGTCAACCAGGCGCTATCGATTGGTGAGGTTGAAGCCGTCGCCTTCTTCAAGGAGCTCGCGCCGGGCTCATACCGGATAAGCCTTCGCTCGAAAGGCAAGAACAACGTGGCCAAAGTGGCGGAGCTATTCGGGGGCGGGGGCCATCGCAACGCCGCCGGTTGTCGTATCGAAGGTGACTTCGAAGAGGTCAAGCGGCGCATCATCGAAGGACTTCAGAATTGCGTAGGCGTCGCACCGGTATCAGCATAGTCGCTCGTAAATACAACGGTCAGCCGCCAGACGAGCGCCTATCGTTGTAAACTTCGATCTCAAAGATGTTCGCCCGTCGCGACTGAACCGGAAACTACCCTCTTATATTGCAATAAGCCCGGACGGTCTAACCAGAATTACTATTGATGGCCCGGTCCGCGTTGGCTACTCTGTTAGCACCAGCCCCCGAGCGTTTGACACAATCGCATCATCATCAGTGAGACAAGGGGTATGCCCGAACGTTTCGAACAGAACAGAGGCGAACTTGCAAAAGCACAATTGACATTGCAGGAGTCAGAGGAGAAGCTCGAACGCCTTCTTGCCTTGTTAGCAGAGCGCCGGGGAGAGCGGCGCGATCTGGAAACCCACATCCAGGAGACTGCCGCAACCGGTGATATGGACAAACTGGTAGATTTGCAAAATCGCGCGGTGGTGGTCGAAAAAACTATCGCCGAGTTGTGCGCCGCCGAAGCAGAATGCGCTGGGCGAGTCGAGTCCGCCAGGCGGTATCTGTACACCCTATACGTGAGGCTGGAGAGGCTCCGTCAAGAATTCTCGGGCCTTATGCGAAGCCTCGCATCGGCCGATCAAGGCGAAGGTATACCGGTAGCTGTTCAGAGCAATATTGGCAGGATAAAAATTCAGCTCAAGGCGATAACCGGCGAGAACAAAACCGGCCGTTTGTGAGAGAGGCGCCGACTACCCACTCCTACAGCTTCTCGGTGGCGAATAGCTAATAAAGGTAGACTAAGGGCTGGCTGGAGGTCTAAGCTCGGGATCTAGTTCCACACGAAGAACGCAAGCGCAAGTATCACCTGCTCACCTCACTTATTGTCGCCCGCTCCAGCTTAAGAATGAAACACTCTGTGAGCAAATCTATGATGCAGTTATCACTCTCCATCAAGCTCGCAAAACTGGCGACGTCTTCCGGACTCATCCGTTCGATCATAGGTAATAGAATTGTTTCCTCCGAATCTTCTTCTATATCCAATTGCGGTGCGATATCTTCAGATGCAAGGTCTTGAAATCGCCAGGCAAGCTCTTTTCGTACAAACTTCTCCAGCGCTGCTTTGTCTAACAGAAGTGCGTGTAGGAGTCGTCTCTGTCTATCTGCACTTTCCCAGGTCTCTTTATCCTTGATTAGATCTGTGTAGTTGAGGAGAGGCTTTAGACAGCGATGAACCACTTCGCTGGTGAGGTCTTCGATATCAAAAGTGCACTCTACGACGAATCGGAATTGCTTTACGATCATAACGACTCTCCTTTATTAAATTTGGTCAGACAAACGCCACCCTCTAAGCACCGAGCCCATGGCAAATTCACGCAGGCCGGGCGTGGCAATCAATAATCCCAGAATCGAACCGCGCTTCGCGGCGTCGCGTGCGACGGAGTTCTACGCACTGACCCTTCTTTGGCGGCAACTTCAAACAGCATTCTTTCCTACCGCCAGAAAAAGCGGTCAGGTTTGCTGAGTCGGCGCAAGCCCCAAGTCGTCATTGCTGTTGCCTTCGTGCTGAGCTTGATCGCAGCCTTCACTATGCTGGCTAACTCTGGCGCATTCGATAAAAAGGGGAAGCAACGGCAAACAGTATCGCTGGCGAGCCTGAATTCAAGCAGCCCATCGAAGGAATACATCTATGCGGGAACGAAGTTGATTGCGACAGTCGAACCGACCGCAGTAAATGGCAACGACGCGCAGTTTGTTTCTATGTTCTACTTAGAGCCCTGCTCAAATTTCCCGAACACCCCGGAGAATTGGCTGCCAATCGGACCTGGCAGTTTTGGCCTACCCGACCCTCAAGAATACTTAGTCAGAGTCACGATGAAGAACACAGGTAGCAATCCCTGGACTGTCGGCAACTTCTTTCTTGGCTCGCAGAATCCGGCCAACAATACAACCTGGGGAACTGGCAAAGACAGAATCGCCTTACCCT